>CANPWQ010000005.1 GCA_947584965.1 Candidatus Gastranaerophilales bacterium
TGAAATTTTTTAAACTTAATTTCTATAAATTTTATCAGAAAGCAAGTTGGGTTTAACTAATTTTGCAATTTATCAAGCAGATTTTTAATCTCTTCAATCTTTTGTTTGGCGTCGTTGCCGGTTAGTGATGAAGCAACACAATTTTCAAGATGAGTTTTTAAAATATTGCTTTCAACCCTCTTAATTGCTGATTGTACTGCTTTTAACTGGATAATAATATCGGGACAATATCTTTTGTCCTCTATCATTTTCTTAATTCCTTCAAGCTGCCCGATTGCCCTGTTAATTCTTGGAATTTCCGCTTTATGGCAAGGATGATTATTTTCGGTTTCTTTTTCCATATGCATATTATACCATAAAAAAGAGGCTTACGCCCCTTTTTATTCTTCTTTTTTATTGCCTTCGCATTCGGGGCAATTGCATGTTTCACCGTCACATTGGCAGTTATCTCCGCATGTACAGTTTTCGCATTTGCATTTAGGATTTGAACACTTTGCCATATTTAATCTCCTTGGTTTTTTATATTTTTATTATACCCCATGGGGGTATACTTGTCAAGTGTAATAACAAAAACCGCCCCGTATGAGGCGGTTTAAATTTATTAATAATTTAAGAAATCCAAAGGCGGTATTTCCGATATTTCTTCATATTTTTCGGGACTTACAGTGTTTGGTGCCTGATATTCTTCTTCTAAAGAGTCTTCTAAAAGTTCAGACTGCATTTCAAGTAAGCTGTCATCGGCGCAGGCAATATCTCTGCCGATTGATTTAATTGAGAGATTAACCGCTTTTTCTGACGGAGCTCCGTCTTCATTTACTTTTTCCTGAACTTTATAGCTTGCCCAATCTTCATCAAGTTCATCAACAAAAGCATATTCACCATTTTCAATAACACGTTTTCCTACTTCTTCTTTTAGAACTTTAGTTACATATTTCTTTTGCGACATAAACCTGCAAGGCAATACAAGTTCTGTACCGATAACTTCTTCGGGGTCACGTTTTTCATATTTTTTAAACATCTCCGCAGCTGCTTGCAGGTGTCCGATTTCCATTTGCATCATTTCTTCCCAGATAAGTTTTATGCGTTCATCAACCTCATCTTCATAACAGTTATAATAATTGCAAACTTCCGTAAATTCGTGAAGCAGCCATTTTTCTAACATTGTTTCATTAGGGTCAATTAAAGTTTCATACATCGTAACGTGTTCTTCTTCAACATCGCAGATTTCAGCGTATAAACGTTTTAAATCGGTATTTCCGTACATAAATCCGTGTTCCGCATAGTAGTTATGGGTTTGCTGTTCACCTGAAACAAGAGTCATTATATTTACTTTTGTTTGAGGAGATGCGGTTTCTCTGTCATAAGGTTTCCTTATTCTTAAAGCGTTGCAGTTATGATGATATTGTGTGGGTCTGCCTATTACAACATCCGTCATTTCATGCAAGATTTCATTCGGGTCTGTTTCTTCTACCATATAAGCAAATTGTGAATATCTGTATAAGTGGTCAAAGTCCTCGAGTAATCCGAAATCAAATGTTTCTTTTACATATTTATCGGGTTCATTTTGTGCAAGCCAAGCGGTTAAATCAACTGCAACCTGCTCATAACCTAAAGTGGTATCTAAAACGGTTTGATTCCAAGGAGTTAACCAATTAACCGTTGTTTGCTGCATATCTTCTATGCGTCTTGTACGTGCAACAAGTTTGTTAAGCTCCATATCATCGGATTTTCTTATAAAACAATGTTTGAAAGCCCACGCTTCAGTTTCAATTCCGTTCATCAAGATTTGTCTTGTTCTTGTGTAATTATCAACGTCCGTTCTGTTAAAAGGACGTTTAACTATATCGTGCCAAGTTCTTATTTGTTTATCTATCGAAATACCTTTTTCTTTTAAAACGTTCATTTTTTATCCTTTCTTTTTTGAGTAAACCGGTAAATTTTTATAAACAAAGTGCGTGGGCAAAGAGCTCACCGACTTTGTGGTTATAAAATCGCCCGTCATCTTTAGCAAACAAGTTTTCCCAGTGGCTTTCGGGAGTTCCGTCAGTTGAATATGACGGGTTTGTCATCATTATATGGTGTGTGTTTGTGTCGTATCTTAGCGGGAAAATATCATTTGTCTGCATAAAACTCGGGAGTTTATCGCTTGCTTGATAAAACGCAAATAATGCGGTATTTATCCTGTGAAGCCTTTGTTCATATGATATCCCGCCCTCATAATTATCATTTTCTATCTCAACCCCGGGGGCATAGACTCTGTTATATTTAAGTTTTTCGGATAACGCTTTTACTGCTTCAAAATCATCACCCGTTATAAAATCAGTTCCCGTATTAAGCCCCATATTTTGATAACGGTCAAAATCATCCGTGCTTTTTTCGCCTGCAAAACTTATTGTTGTTTTTCCGCTTCTATGGCGAATTTCGTTTAAAATATACTGCATTTGAGGATAATCTGGAAGCGCACCGACGCCCGTATAATTGCCCATGTCATATCCGCCTATGTGTTTTGCGGAGTCTATAAACATAGCTTCAAAACCTAAATTCATCAGCTTTACGCTTTCTTGTATGTATATTTCAACGTGGTCTGCATTTTGCCAGCTGAATGTTTCATCCTGCCTATCAGGATATGCTACTTTTATTTGGTCTGCAGATATTACAGTTCTAAAACCTGTTTTTATCCCTCTAAAATGAGCTAAATCATTAAATGCTCGAAGCTGGTCTTCCGCTGAAATCTTATCTGTCAGTGAAGTTGAAATTATATTGTCGCTATACCCCGCATTTAACTTTATTCCGTAAATTGAATTTTCTTCAAACGGACCTTTATTATAGCTGTCGCCAAAGATATTAGGAAAAATCTGCGAAATAATAATGCAGTTTGCCCAGCTTTTTGCAGACGGCGGAATTGCGGGCAAAAGTTTTATACAGCTTAAATTGCCGCAGCAAGTTCTGTCTTTATCCATTTGCGCAATTGCTCTATTGTTCAGTTCTATATAATTTGCCAATCTCCCCCAATTATCACCATAATCAGGACTTTCTATATTATCGGGAAACTCCTCAAAGAAATAATCATTTTCACTTAATGTTACTATTGAATTAATAGCTTGCTTAGCCCTGCGTTTTAATAAATCCGACGGAACTATGCTTGCCACCCACTTTTTAGCAGGATAACACCCGATTGAATAATAAGTTCTTTCTTTTGTCCAATTATCGGGCTTTAATTTGGTATTTTCTCCCAGAGCATTTAATAATTTATTTACGGCATTCATTTTCATAATGATTATTAATAAACTTATCGCATAGGAAAATCATTATTCTTTGTTAGAGACCTATCGGGCAATTTTTTCTGTATAAAGAGCTGTTTTATGTAATTTGATAAGTGAAAAATTCCTTGATATAATAAGTTTTAGGTGTTATTTAATGAAAATACTTTTATTAATATTATTTATTTTATTTTTAACAGTAGAATTTGGATTGTGTAATACAAATTCTTATGATATGTACGGACAAAAAACAGGCAATTTTAAAAAAGATTCATCAGGCAAAATTACAGAATACGACAAATATGGCAAAAAATAGGTAGTTATAATTAAATATAAAATTTTTTCTAAAAATAAAAAACTATTGTATTTTTTTTTTGAGCATAGGATAATAAGTTTAGCTTTTTGGCTGGGTAGCTCAGTTGGCGAGAGCGCGCGGCTCATACCCGCGAGGTCGAGAGTTCGAATCTCTCCCCAGCTATTTTTATGCTTATTTTATAGTCCTAAGAACGAGATTACATCTCAGCTGGTCTTTCTAAATTCTACGCACTTCCGTGCTTGAATTTTACAAAAGCCTGCGCATACTTTCCTCGTACGCTTCGCGATGCGTACAAACGATTTATTTATCCCCTGTTGTACGAACAAAAACTGATATTGCCTAATTTACATCAAAAAATCTTTTAAGTTGATTTTAAGTATTATATGCCTTATTATAATTTTGTGGAAGAAAGTTCTGCCATCAAGTTAAATTATGTATATTTTCGGACATTTTTATTGGTTTTAATTTAGGATTAAAATATAAATGGTAAAATTATTTTACAAAATAAAACAAGACAATAAAAGAATAATTTCATTTTGCGGATTAAATTTATTTTCTTACACTAAAAAAAATAAAAATTTGAAAATATATGAATTTTTAGAAAAATACAGATATATTTTAAATAATACGACAGAAGAAAACGAAAATGAAAAAGAAATTATAAATAGCAAAATAAATAATCCTATATGGCAATATTGGGAAAAACCAAATAAACAATATAACGGGGAAGCGAAAAATAAAAAAGCAAATTCAGTTTCCACTCCAATCATTGTTCAAAAATGTTTTGAAAGTGTAAAAAAATTTTCAGGGAACAGGCAAGTTATTGTACTCAATGATAATAACATATCTGACTATATTACAATTCCAACTTATATATTAGAAAAATTAAAAAACGGAATAATAACTCGTACTCATTTTTCAGATTATTTAAGAACCTGCCTGCTTTTAAAATACGGCGGCACTTGGATTGATGCAACAGTCTTGCTTACAGATAATATCCCAAATGAAATTACATTTTCAGATTTTTTCGTTTTTAAATCAATTCTTTTTTATAATTTAAGAGAAATTCCCTCAATAAAATTGTTAGAATGGAATAATGATAATATGAGTATTTCAAGTTGGTTTATTCATTCAAAACCTAATAATATGATTTTAAAATATACAAAATTATTTTTGGATGAATATTGGAAAAACGAAAATAAATTAATCAACTATTTTTTATTTCATTATTGGATAACATTTTTAATAATAAACAATAAAGAATGTGCTCAAATATATAATAATATGCCGAATAAATCAAACTTTGCTCCTCATTTATTGCAAAATAATTTGTTTAGAGCTTATGATGAAGAATTATTTAATGAAATTAAATCTTTAACGCCCATTCATAAATTAACGTATAAATATAAAATGCTTGAAAATAAAAATTTATTTATAAACAAAATAATTGAAACAAAAATTTAATTATCTTTAATTTTTTTAGCGGGGACACCATAAGCAACACAGTTATCGGGAATATCTTTAGTAACAACAGAACCTGCTCCGATTACAACATTATTCCCAATTGTAACACCACCCAAAACAACAACATTTCCTCCAATCCAGACGTTATTACCGACCGTAATCGGTTTGGCATATTCCAGCCCTTTATTTCTTGTTTCGTAATCAAGAGGATGTCCTGCCGCGTAAAATCCGCAATTAGGCGCTATAAAAACATTATCTCCAAAAGTTACTTTTGCGCAGTCTAAAATTATAAGATTATGATTTGAATAAAAATTTTCTCCGATTTCAATATTATATCCGTAATCACAGATAAAAGGTTGTTCTATCAGGAATTTTTCTTTAGTTTTACCGACAATTTTTTTTATTAAAATCTCTCTTTCGTTAATTTTATCGGGAGAAATATTATTGTACTGAAAACACAAAGTTTTACATTTAGTCCTTTCTTGTATTAAGGACTCATCATAATTGGCGTCATATAATTCGCCTTTAAGCATTTTTTCTTTTTCGGTTGTCATATATATCAGATTATTATAAAAATATTTAATTGTATAATATTTATTACAAGGAACAAAATTAATGTTAAAAAAAATTATTAATTATAAATTTCAAATAATTTTTATTTTAATAATCTGCTTCGGGATATATCTGAGAACAAGATTATATTTGTTTAAAGCAGAATTTTGGCTTGATGAAGTTATGCTTGCTTTATCTTTTATCGATAAAGGCATAGGTGCATTATTTCTGCCTTTGGAAGCCGAGCAAAAAGCACCTCCGTTATATTTATGTTCGGTTTATTTCATAGTGAAATTTTTCGGATTTAATGAATATTCTTTCAGATTTATTTCATATATATCAGGCTGTTTATCCGTTATAGCTTTTTATTTCCTTTTAAATGCTTATGTAAAAGATAATATCGGAAAAACATTTGCTTTATTTCTTTTTGCAATATCTATTCCGCTCATTTATAATTCCGCAGAATTTAAACCATACTCGAGCGATACATTAATTTGTATATTACTGTTTCTGATGTTGAGAGCTTCAGGAAGTGTATGCAAAATAAACAAATATCTGAACGCAGAATAAAAAATATTCTTGTATTATTTAATCAGATAATAAAACATTTTCAAAATGAAGGCTATATAAATAAAACTTGTGTTTTTGAAGTAAAAAGAATTACCAATATCCCGAAAAGGGAAATACAAATTCTGACTCAGGCACAATTGGCACCGCTTTTTAAAATTACAAATAGAAAATATCCTTACCTGACACCGATTATTCAAAATTTGATTATATTAAAACAGCCCTTGAACAGTATTTTAACAAGCAGTGAACAAGAAAAGAAATCTCTGAAAAGAAAAATCAGGAATGATTTTTACAATATCAAACAGGAGCTTTGTTTAACAAATTACATGTTTGATGATTTAAGGTTTTGTAATTTCGTAAAAGAATAAAATTACATTTCGTATATTTTATTAAATTGTTAATTTTCTTTAAAAATATTTATTATTATCCCTTTAAAAATTATTTTATATGTCGTAAAATATAAATATATAGTGTCGTATTTTATAAATATCAAAGCGAGAAAATTATGCCAATATCAGATATTTTAGAAAAAAGAATCCAATATCGTATAAAGAAGTCAAAGGACTTCGTATTTATGCTGCCGGATTTTTTGGACTTGTCTGATAGAGATCAGGTCATGCGAGCACTTCGTAAGTTAATATCTAAAAACCTGATTATGAAAGTCGGTCAGGGGATATATGTAAAAGCAAAAGAATCAAAGTTGACAGGTAAAATAATTCCACAAGTTGATTTGGCTGAACTTGGCAAAGCTGTAGCTCAGAAACTTAATATTAAAGTTCTGCCAAGCCGTTATGAACTGTGGTATAATGAAGGCAAGACAACACAAGTCCCAAGTGGAAAAGTTATTGCTATTAAAGGAACTATTTTAAGGAAAATCGGATTTAACGGAGTTTATATAACTTATGAAACAGTCAGAAACAAAGAAAAATATTATAAATATAGTTAATGACTATTCTCAGGAATTTGGTATAGCTCCGCATTTTGTTGAAAAAGATTATTATGTTGTTAAAGTACTATCAGAAATAAGCAAATTTAATTATCCTGATTTAAAAATTGTTTTCTCCGGTGGAACGTGTTTATCTAAGGCTTATCATAAAATTCAAAGATTTTCAGAAGATATTGATTTTAGAATACATACCGAGCGACCATTCACAAGAACAGAAAAGAAAGCTTTTTGCAATCTTATGTTAGAGGCGCTTGATAATAAAGAATGTTATCATATCATCCCAGAATCAATCAAGAAAGGTAACGAAAACAATTTCTTTAGTTTTGAAATTGAGTATGAAAAATTGTATGAGGGTTCGAACTTAAGACCTAATATTAAGGCGGAATTTACTTTTGAAAACTTGATTTTACCGAGTACAACTTGTGAAATATCTTCATTTATAGGTAAATTTATAAACGAAGAACCGATTAATGTTAATTGTATTCAACCGATTGAAGTTATAGCAAATAAATTTAGTGCTCTTATGTGGCGAGTGTATATAAAAGACAGAACAAAACCGTTGCACTCAAAAGAAAATGATCCGACAATTGTTCGTCATTTGCAGGATATTGCCGCATTGGAGAGTATTATTTATACAAAAAAATTTGTTGAATTGTTGCAAGAATCTTTTGAAACGGATAAAGGTCGTGGTGGTTTTGTTAATAATTACACATTGCCGGAATTTATAAAAATAACTTTGGATAAATTAACAGATGATAAAATTTATAAAAAAGAATATTCTGATTTTGTCAGTTCAATGAATTATGCGAAAGATTCTGAAGTTATAACTTTTGAAAAAGCTCTCAATTGTTTTAAAAGGATGTATGATTTTATACAGTTATAAATTAAAGAAATAGGTTAAAAAGTGTTAAATTTTAAAGAAATAAAAAATGGAACTCAATTTGAGATATTTGTAAGAGAATTACTCATTGCATATGGATTACGGGCGTACTGGAGTGGGGTAGGTCCAGATGATGGAAAAGATTTACTTTGTATAGCGCCACAAAAAAGTTTTTTTGAGAATTCTGAAAAAAAGTGGTTAATATCATGTAAACATTATGCTAATAGTGATAATTCTGTTGGTATTAATGATTTAGGCGAAATTATAGATTTATGCGAACAACACGATGCAACAGGGTATATATTGATATGTTCTACCCAACCTTCAGCAGCTGTTGTAACCAGACTCGAAGAAATCTCTAAAAAAGGGAAAATAAAAGCCATTTATTGGGATGCTACTAAATTAGAACTAATGCTTTCTACTCCTAAATTATGGCGCATTGCTCAAAAATTTATGCCAATATCAAGCGAATCAAAAAAATTAAATGTAACAGCTACGGAATATCCAAATCAATGGGTTGTTACTTATGACGGTTTTTATTTTTTCTTAATAAACAGAATTGGTTCAGATCATCATTATTATTTTAATCACATTGAAAAGATAATAGATGAAATAAAATCTATACCTATGAAAAATGAAGATCACTTTATTCGAATTAGATCAATTTATTTTGATGATAAACATTTTTCGTATGTATTTTATTTAGATTATATGTACCCAAATATTGAAAATCCTTGTATATCATCGACTAAAATTCAAGAATTATTAGGAGATGGATATACAAAAGATGATGGTAGATTTTACCAGTTTGACGTTAGAACTATTCCATATTTTAAAGGAAGCGACCATTTTGATCCGGATCATTATGATTATTATGTTCCATATGATAGTTATTTTAAAGAAGGAAAAGAACGGTTTAGAACAGAAAAAGAAGAAAATGAATATAGTACAGGTAAAGAAAATCTGAAATTAATAAATGAGAAAAATAGAGTTATTGCATTTAATAAATTAGAAAATTTATTTAGAAAGTTAAATTTTTTAGATGTTATAAGAGCAGTAAATTGTACTATTGAGAATCTAGATAAGTTTTATTTTCAAGCTGACTGGACCAAATTATTAAATGATATTGAATATGAACAAGAAAGATTCTTTTCTGCTTGGTTTTTATTTGCTGTTTATAATGATAAAAAATTCCATCAGCTTATTTCTTGTTTACCACAAAGTGTAGAACATAATTTCAGGCTAACAGAAGCTTTTGTATACATTCCAAATGAAGAAGGGGGTTCTATTTTATCAAGGAAAAAAGATATTAAATTATATGAATTTACAGTATATATTCACCCATATAATGTAAAAAATAAATATATTGGTAGACAATTGATAAATAATTCCTTTGATATTTTTTCAGATGCAATTGAAAAGTATTTAAATAAACAATAATTCTTGACTAAAATGTTAGATTTTAGAATAGATTTTTTATATTTAATAATGTATTTTGAGTACTAATTATACTGTTATTCAAATATAGTAAATATTGTTACCTTACTTCCGAGCTAAAAATTTGTAATTTCAAATAGGACTTTTATATCCTAAGTTTGCCATTGTAATAATATAGAGTGTGTTGGAGTTTTAGCGATTTGCTCAGATTTATACCGGACTTTATTATGACAAAAAATGAAAGAAAATGGACATATAGTCCTATACCAGTCAATATCTGACAAATCGCCAGTATCTAAACACGTTTAGAGAATGAGGCTAACATATTACAATTGATACTGGCCTATAAACCCCATACTAATTGTATGAATTAAGAACTGATATTGCATTAATTACATCCAAAGAATCTACATGAGTATATTGCATTGTTATTTTTATATCTGAATGTGTCATTATTTCTTTTACAATAGCAGATGGTATATTTTCTTTCATTAATCTTGTACAAACGGTATAACCTGTTTTATGACTTTATTAATTAATTTATTTAGTTTATTTGTTTGCATAATATTTTTGTATTATATTTATTTATAATATGTTAACAATAAACTGGGAGTTTAGTTATGTGTCGCAAAGCCGTCATAATATGGGGATATAGCAATTCCGGAAAGACTACAACTATAAAGCACTTTCTTAATGTTAGAAGACGTTTATATAATCGCGTGTATAATATTACTAATAATGATAGAAAGTTGGTAGAAATTTTTGTTGAAGGACAATCACCCAGTGAAAAAGATGAGACTCTGGAAGATTTAATAAAGATTTATAATAAAGGAATTTTACCGAAGAACATTATAGTTGCAGAACAGATAGATGGTAAAAATGCAGGAAACACTGTTGACTATTTAATAAAAAACCGATACAAGATTACATTCTTTATAATACAAAATCCTGCAAAGTTCAATAAAGATCATTGGGATTATAATCCAAATACCACAATACCCATATTAGACTTAGATAAAAGAGCCGAAGACATAAAAGCAATATTTAAATCGTCATAAAATTTTATTAATTAAAAGTAAAAATCTCTATACACTTCATTAATTATCTTTAATTTTTTTAGCGGGGACACCATAAGCAACACAGTTATCGGGAATATCTTTAGTAACAACAGAACCTGCTCCGATTACAACATTATTCCCAATTGTAACACCACCCAAAACAACAACATTTCCTCCAATCCAGACGTTATTACCGACCGTAATCGGTTTGGCATATTCCAGCCCTTTATTTCTTGTTTCGTAATCAAGAGGATGTCCTGCCGCGTAAAATCCGCAATTAGGCGCTATAAAAACATTATCTCCAAAAGTTACTTTTGCGCAGTCTAAAATTATAAGATTATGATTTGAATAAAAATTTTCTCCGATTTCAATATTATATCCGTAATCACAGATAAAAGGTTGTTCTATCAGGAATTTTTCTTTAGTTTTACCGACAATTTTTTTTATTAAAATCTCTCTTTCGTTAATTTTATCGGGAGAAATATTATTGTACTGAAAACACAAAGTTTTACATTTAGTCCTTTCTTGTATTAAGGACTCATCATAATTGGCGTCATATAATTCGCCTTTAAGCATTTTTTCTTTTTCGGTTGTCATATATATCAGATTATTATAAAAATATTTAATTGTATAATATTTATTACAAGGAACAAAATTAATGTTAAAAAAAATTATTAATTATAAATTTCAAATAATTTTTATTTTAATAATCTGCTTCGGGATATATCTGAGAACAAGATTATATTTGTTTAAAGCAGAATTTTGGCTTGATGAAGTTATGCTTGCTTTATCTTTTATCGATAAAGGCATAGGTGCATTATTTCTGCCTTTGGAAGCCGAGCAAAAAGCACCTCCGTTATATTTATGTTCGGTTTATTTCATAGTGAAATTTTTCGGATTTAATGAATATTCTTTCAGATTTATTTCATATATATCAGGCTGTTTATCCGTTATAGCTTTTTATTTCCTTTTAAATGCTTATGTAAAAGATAATATCGGAAAAACATTTGCTTTATTTCTTTTTGCAATATCTATTCCGCTCATTTATAATTCCGCAGAATTTAAACCATACTCGAGCGATACATTAATTTGTATATTACTGTTTCTTTTTTACAGGTATATATCTAATCCAGTGTCGCACTTTACCGCCGACTCATCTTCGCCGTACAAGTGCTCACTTTTTAAAGTTGCCACTCCAAAATTTCGCTCACGTTCCTTATCGCGAAATTTTCTCGGACATTATTCAAAAAATATTGATTTAATAAAAACAAAGGGGGGGGGGAATTTTAAACAAGCATTATTATATACCCTGCTGACTATATTATTAATCTTTTTCTCGTTCCCTGCGGCATTTGTTATTTTTTCAATGGTAATAACCAACTGCATATTTAATAGAAAAATAACATTAACATCTATTTCAATAATCACGGGAATAATTATCTCGGGAACAGTTATTTATTTAATGGATACAAATGTTTATCCTTTTATGCGGAATTTTTGGTGGGAACATGAAACTAAAAGCATAGAATATATGTTTTTAACAAGTATTAAATATTTTATGGACAAAGTCGGAAATAATTTTTGTTACCAATTTCTTACTTTAGTATTACTCGGATTGATAATTCTTTTTAAAGAAACAAAGCAAACAGCGGTATTTTGTTTATTATGTATTGCAAGCCCGTTAATAGCAAGCATACTAAAATTATATCCTTTTGAAGATAGATTAGTACTATTTCTTTTACCGATATTTTTATTATTAATAGCAAAATTATTTGATTATAACATTTTTAAAATCACTTCCGGCGCACATGAAATAATACAAAAAACAATCTTATGTGTACTTTTAATATTAATAATCTATATAAAAATTCCGTATATAAATTACAACCAAGATAGGTTAATCAATTTTTGCAAATATAACGATTATAAACACACCCTGAAATACAGACAAGAAGTTAAAAAAGTCAGTTTATATGTTTTAAATAGCTATCAAAAAAATATAAAAATACTTACCACAAATGAGTTTTATTATTATATAAGATATTATAACAAATACTACAATATGAAAAAAAACATACCTATAACATATTTAGGCTGGATAAATAAAGACGAAATCGGTAATATAATAACAAAGTTTATTGATGAAAATAACGGTAAATATACAATGTGGTTTATCAGCAGAAGTAATGAATATTATTTCAGAAATTGGAATTGGAAGTATTTAAAGGAAAAACTGCAGGAAAAAAAAATTAAATATGGCGTTATTCCGGGGTTTGGAAATGCTTATTTAGTGTACGGTATCTAATCCGGTGTAAAACAAAAAATATACTAGTTTTTTTGTGAAGAAGATTTTAAAGGTTGAGCAATTAATTTCATATTAAAATCCATTAATTCTTTTTTCTTAGCTTTATATTTTTCCTCGTCAAAATCTTCAAGTCCGAGTTTTTTTCTGTCTTCATCAGTTAGACTATTAAAAATACTGTTTGTTCTTCTGAATATATCCGAAAAACGTACCGATGAATTTTCTATGTGACCGTATAGTATGGGAGGATTACCTGTTTCATTTTTATTAAAAATATAGTTAACAGAAAGTGCAATATCAGTTCTATGCAATCCCTGAGCACACGCTATATAGAAATCACCATTATTAATAATATTAAACAACTCGGGAAGAATTTCTATTATTTGTCTGTCGGAAGTATTTTTTGCATCCATTGGAAAATGCAAGTATGTCATAGAATTTTCTTCTACTTTGTATTGAAAATTTTTAGAAAAGTCACTTGTTTTTAAGTCTATAATATGTTTAATGCCCAAATTTTTCAAAGCAGGCAAAAATCTTTGATTTTTTTTTATTGATAAACTTTCACCTCTTAAGCCCTGACTGTCTAAGGAATGAAGATTGGGTATATCAATATTTACATTATCATACTTACGATTTTTGTTGATTGAGCAAAAACTGACAGGAGGACAATACAATCCTGATAACTTTACCCATCTGCTATTATATAATTTCAATTGAGTATTTTTATTACTTGATTGAACTTTTGGCTTCATATATGTATTGTTTGAAAATGTCACGTTGTAAAACATATTTAAACTTCCGAATATTATAAAAAGTCTAAATTTTTTTTTTGTTAATCATTGTTTAACATTTGAAAGATTTAATATTTTTGTTCTTTGGGTATACTCTTCAATAAACGAATCGAGGTCTTGCCAACCTAATTTTTTTATAAACTCATCATCAATATAAAGATAATTACCGTCTTTCCCTTTTTGTAAAATATCATTTAAAAATCTTTTAACCATTTGCAGAGATTTTTGCGGATTTTTAGATTCAAATGAAGGAGTTATAGTTTCGTTAGGATTTAATAAATAGTTTATTCCGAAAGCAACATCGGTTCTGTTTGTACCCTCATTACAACCGATATAAAACTTACCATTATCCATTGCTTCAAAAAAGCAGGCTAAATTATTTTTAAAAGAATTAATTTGCTCTACTGTAAGTTTTTGGTCATAGTCAATAGGAAAATGTACATAGCCGAGTCCGTCTCTGCTACATTGTTGTACACTTCTGTCAAGGTTGCTTTCAGCTCTTAGGTCAATAACAGTATCAATACCCAATTCTTTAAGTTTTGGCATAAATTTTTTATTCGTTTTAGAAAAAATACTGCTTCCCCTTACTCCTTTTTTGTTAGTAGCAAGTGTAAGATTTTGTATATTTAATGAACAAAGCTCATCATAATCAAACGGAAGATTTAAGGTTTGTGCACTTCCAATATCAGTTGCGAAAATTCTACAAGAAGTATAATCATCTGTCAGTTCATAAGCTCCGGTATCTTCTTCAAAAAGCTTATTTCTTAATATATCCATACCGGGATGATCTTCCCATAATTCATCAGGAATTGCTTCAGCAGCAGCACGGCGAGATTGTTTAGAGTCAACACTGTCAACCACTTCCGTCAAATCAATTATATCTTTATTAACCGAAGATTTTGCCGCACCTTGAGATATTTTATTATCTGCAGCATCCGAAACTGCGTCATCAATCTGTAGTACTTTAGAAGCAGTATTAATATTATCGGGAATATCATGAGCAGATAATTGTTTTATTGGTGTATCTGCGCTTATCCCGTCAGAAATAATTTTGCCTTTAACAGCCCCTGCAGCTTTACCTGCTAATCTAAACCCACCGCCGATAACAGGCGATAAAATAAGTCCGCCGACAGCACCTTGAGCACCTGCTTTAATAACGTCTTCACCTTCCAGCGCAGCTCTTACCATATTATCAGATGCCCCGCTTAAAGCACCATCAATAGCCATACCTGCACCTAAGGCTGCAGCTCGTTTTACAATACTACCGCCTGCGACATCAACGCTCTGAGTAAGAATTGCAGATTTAAGTCCTTGCTTTGCCGTTTGTTTAGCAACTTCAGCAGCGACTTGTTTTCCGCCCTGTTCAATTACTTCAAGTCCTAATTTTTTACCGATTGTCTTAGTAACACAATTTCCGAGACCGTTAGTAACAGGAGCCATTATACCGTTAATTGCACCGGTAGCAATATCATATAAAACATCCTTGCTATTATAGTCTTTTCCTGTAGCAATAGCGTCACCACCCTTAATTCCAATTTTAGCACCTGCCCCTGTTGCCGCAGCAATTGCAAGTCCTGTCGCAATTGATGTTCCTCCGGTAGGAACTGCAAGTGCAAAAGCAGTCATTGATATTATTCCCGAAGCTATATCAGCTACTACATCAAGACACATTTTTTGACCGACCGCATACTTTTCAAGAGCTTGTTGTGCCGTTTCCTGAGATATTTCCCCTTTTTCTGCCTGTTTTATCAGTTCTTCCACTTGCTTTGAACCGGATTTCATACCAAAAATATTTTTAAATCCGTCCCAAAGTTTACCAATAACCCCTTGTTGATTTTTTATTTTTTCATAAGATTTTCTTATATCCGATTTATTTTCCGCATTTAACGAAAATGAATCTGTATATGTCTTTTGATATATATTAAAGTTTTTATTTGCTGTTTTATGAATTGTATTTACTTTTGGTATCGAGGTATTATTGCCAATTCCTAAGCCCATATACACTCCTTTGTTTATATAAAGTTTTTTTTCATAGTCATATTGTCTTTTTGGATATGGCAAGTTAACAAAACTTATTGTATTATATAAATCAATAGGGAATTTTTGAGGATATATTATGAGAAAAATAATTTTAACCGTTATATTTATTTTGGCAGGAATAATATGTTATGCGGCAGATTATTCAACATTTAATCTTGATAACGGGCAGAAAGTAATAATAAAAGAAGTACACGACAATCCAATAGTAATAATAGACACATGGATAAAAACAGGCTCAATAAACGAAACAGATGAAAATAACGGAGTAGCACACTTTTTAGAGCATTTATTTTTTAAAGGCACGCCAAAACATCCCGTTAAAGAATTTGACAGAATATTAGAATCAAAAGGTGCAATAACGAATGCCGCAACCAGCAAAGATTTTACTCATTATTACATTTTAATTCCCTCACAATATTTTGATTTAGCACTTGACCTGCATTCCGATATGCTTTTAAATCCGTTAATTCCGAGAAAGGAATTGGAAAAAGAAAGAAAAGTCGTAATTGAGGAAATCTCAAAGAATAATGACCGTCCCACAACTGTTTTATACAGAAATATGATACAGGGATTTTACAAAAATCACCCCTATAAACGTGATGTAATCGGGACAAAAGAAGTAATAGAAACAATATCACGAGAACAAATATTAGATTTTTATAACAAATGGTATACCCCTGAAAATATGACCACGATAATAATCGGGGATATTGATACCCAAAAAGCATTGGGAGAAGTAAAAGAGAAATTTAATAAACCGCAGGATAATACAGCAAAAACGAAAATACCCGTATATAAAACTGATAAAAAACCGATTGCACAAATTGAAAAAAAAGAAAAACTTAATGTTGAAACAGGATATATATTAATAGGATTTAAAGGATGTCAAGAGGTTGACAGTAAAGACTCGTATGCACTTGATATTCTTGCCGCGATTTTAGGTGACGGAAAATCATCAAGATTATATCAGGAACTAAAAGAGAAAAAACAATTGGTTCACTCAATATCGGCAACTCATTCATCATCTAAAGATGATTCCATATTTTACATTTCCGCAAATTACCTTTCTAATGATATGCAAAGACTAAAAGAAGCTATTTTTAACGAAATAGAAAAAATTAAAAAAAACGGAATAACGGAAGATGAATTAAAAAAAGCAAAAAATATAATAGAACGCGACACTTATTATTCAAGAGAATCAATATCCAATATAGCGGGTGAAATAGGCTATACCGTTACAATAACGGGAGATAGTGAATTTTATAAGAATTATATAAATAATATAAATAAAGTAACTGCCGATGATGTCAAACGAGCAGCAAAAACATATTTAGAACCCAATTCATCGGTAATCTCCATAGTATCACCCGAAAAAGAACAAATAAAACCTGCAGTGCAAAATTGCGAAGAAAAAACAAATTATACTGCAAAAGTAATAAGTCAAAATGATACTACAACAAAATATCAATTGGAAAACGGTGCAATACTTGTAATTACAAAAAACAGCGCAAATGATATTATAGCAATGGAAATGGCATCAAGAGGCGGAAACAATTTAGAAAAGACTCCCGGGATTGCAGCAATAACGGCAGATACAATTTTAAAAGGCACAAATAAATATAAAAGCCAAGAATTATCTCAACTGCTGGAAGAAAACGGAATAAAATTAATCCCCTCAGCTTCGGGAGATTCTTTCAGTTTAATAACAAAATTTACAAAAAATGAAAAAGATTTAGCATTGGATTTATTTAAAGAAGCCGCGAAAAACGCATCAATAGATAATTATGATGTGGAAACGGTAAAAAAAGACAAACTGTATTCCATAAAAAGCAGAAAAAATACACCCGAAGCATTTGCATTTGATGAATTTAGAACAGCATTATGGGCGGGAACTCCTTACGGAAATACAGGAAAAGTACTTGAAAAAACAATTCCGACCATACAAAATGAAGATATTAAACTCTTTTATAAAAATTTATTTCCCGCGCAAAATACGGTAATAACAATAAACGGAAACGTAAACGAACAGGAATTTATAAACTATTTTTCAAAACTTTTGCAAAATGACGGAACGGGAAAAATAGACTTAAAACAATACTCATATAAATATAAACCGTTAAGTGCAAATAAAACGGTAAAAATAAAAAAAGACTCGCAAGCAACATGGATTATATACGGTTGGTTAACGGACGGAGTATTAAATGAAAAAGACTGGGCAGCATTGCAGGTAATTGATTCAATACTTGGCTCGGGGATGAGTTCAAGGTTGTTTACGCAACTTCGTGATGAAAACGGATTAGCCTATCAGGTAGGCTCGACATTTTCGGCGAACACAAATAAAGGCGCATTTGCAACATATATAGCAACTAATCCGAATACCGCACAACAGGCAAAAGAAGAAATGCTTGCAGAAATTCAAAAATTAAAAAAAGAATTTGTAACAGATAAAGAATTAGCGGAAGCTAAAGATAAATTGCTGGGAAACTTTGTTATATCAATGGAAACGAACATGGATAAAGCCTCGGTTATGAATTCACTTGAAATAACGGGCAGAGATTATACATTTTTAAACAGATATCCGCAGTTAATAAATTCTGTCAGTGTACAAGATGTAATACGTACGGCAAATAAGTACTTTTCAAAGCCATACGTATTAACTCAGCTCGGGGCAAATAATTAGTATAAAGTAAATAACTTGATAAATTAAGAAAAAATCAATAAAATTAAAGAAAAGAAATGAGAACCGATGAGAGAAAATATTGTAAAAGATAAAGAATATTATATACTTTCAAGAAGTATAGATAATGCTTCAAAATGTAAGGTAGAAGAAGTCAATAATGATTTTTTCAGTATCAAACTTGAAAATAAAGGGAAATATGAAGTAGATGAATCCGTTGAACTGTTTACCATGACGGAAAAAGGGCAATTATACTTTGAAACAATTGTGAAAGAAGTAAAAGACGATATTATATCAATGTGGTTTCCCATAAATTTTAAATATTTACAAAGAAGAGAATATTCACGAATAAAACTCAACAAAGAAATACCGTTAGAGTCAGAAGGTAAAACATACAAAGCAACCATAATCAACATAAGTGCAGGCGGAATAAAACTGCAAACGGATGAGCAAATAGAACTTTTAAAAGAGTATAATTTAAATATAGACATCGATACAAAACATATAAAATGTATATTTGAACCGATAAGAATAGAATTAAACGGAAAAAATTTTATATCATCGGGAAGATTTACACAAATAAGTAATTATGACAGAATAACACTGGTACAATATTGCTTTATGAAGCAAATAGAAAATCGCAACAGATAAAAACTTGTAAAAAAATTTAAAATATTATTAAATAAAATTAAAAACGGAAAAAGAAGAGTTGAATATGGCTAAAAACACAATAAAAAAGACAAAAATAGAAATCAAACAAAAAAGAAAATCAATTAATATAGGAAGAATAAATACAATTTTTCTAACAATCATAGCAGTAATAACGGCAATAGTATTTATCGTAATATTCGGATTGTATACGTTTTCGGGAAATATAATAAGAGGAATGCAAAAAGAGTTATCGGCAGATATATTATCAAATTTGCAAACTTTCCAATATCATTATACAAACGATGACTTTACAAATTTACAGGAAGATTTAAATTCTGTATTATCAGGCAGTTATAAAGTTCAATTTGTACAAATATTTAATAATAAGAATAGGGTATTATATTCAACCCTTCCGCAAGAAAGCGAATATGAATTAATAAAATCATCAAATAACAGAGAGTTAAAATACAAGTTAATTTATGCCCCGGGATTAAATATAAACAAAATAAAAATAATAGAAATAAAAAAGACCGGTTATAAATTTTATATAGGAATAGAACAAAGTGACTTTATCACAGCTTGTATGAATGAATATAAAAATAATATTATACAATTTACATTAATAATAATATTATTAACCTTGATAACATCAATATTATTATCAAGAAGTATATCAAAACCGTTATCAATAATGGAAGAGACGGTATCCAAAATAGGTGAAGGAGATTTATCAGGGAGACTGGAATATACAAATTACTATGAATTAAATCAACTGGTCCAATCATATAACGTAATGGTAAATGAACTACAAAAGATGTATTCAACGTTGGAAGTAGAAGTACAAGACAGAACAAAAGAATTAAAAAATGCTTACGCAGAACTGCAAAATACACAAGCAATGATGGTACATTCCGAAAAAATGAAGTCATTAGGTGAACTTGTAGCAGGAATAATGCATGAAATAAATAATCCCATAAACTTCATCTACGGAAACATGACACATTTAAGCAATTACTCAAATGATTTAATAGAACTTATAGATGATTTTACAACCAACAGTAAATCATTAAGTGCAGAAGAAAGAACTGCATTTGAAAAGAAAAAAGAAGAACTTGACTATGAATTTTTAAAAACAGATATGCCTGATTTAATAAAAAGCTGTAAAGAAGGCGCTGACAGAGCCAAAAATATAATTCAAGATTTAAAGAGTTTCTCAAGAATGGAAGAAGCTGCAATTACAGATGTAGATATAGTACATGAAATAGATACAACACTAAACATACTGCATAATAAATTAAAAAATAAAACCGTAATTCATAAAGAATATACGGAACCGATACCAAAAATAGAGGGATACGGCGGACAATTAAATCAAGTATTTATGAATATTCTTGATAACGCAGTGGGAGCCATAGAAAAACAAGGCGATATCTGGATAAGAATAGAACTGGATAAAACATATAAAAATCTGTTAATAGAAATAGAAGATAACGGAATTGGAATGGATGAGGAAACGGCAAGGAAAGTATTTGACCCGTTCTTTACCACAAAACCCGTAGGACAAGGAACGGGACTTGGAATGTCAATAACTCATAAAATTATAAAAAATCATCAAGGTAATATACAAGTAACTTCAGAAAAAAATAAAGGAACAAAATTTACCATTACTCTGCCGTTAAAAATAGATAGAGAACAATTGACGGCAGGTCTAAAGCAGGAAAGCGAGGCGGTAAGTAATGGATAAATACAGAATATTAATAGTAGATGATGAACCCGATAACTTAGCATTATTATACAGAACTTTGCGGGGAAAATATGAAATAGCAAAATCCACATCTCCCATAGAAGCACTTGAAATATTAAAACAAGATAAATTTCAATGTATATTATCCGACCATAAAATGCCGGAAATGGACGGAGTTGAATTTTTAAAACGAACTTATGATATTTCCCCTGACACAATGAGATTGCTTGTAACTGCATACACAGACGCTGGAATATTAATTGACGCTATAAACTATGCTAAAATTTATCGTTATATAAAAAAGCCGTATAATCCCGACGAATTAATGCTGACAGTTGAAAATGCGCTGGAATACTGGCAGTTAAAGTCAGATAACGGAGCTTTAATTAATGATTTAAAAGATTTATTTTCAGGAACAATAACTGCGATAGTGGAAGCATTAGACGCAAAAGACGCATATACATTGGGAAGAAGCAGAAGAGTAACCTTTTATGCGGTAAAAATGGCAAAAGCACTGCATTTAAACGAAACGACAACAGGTAAAATAGAACTTGCAGGATTATTACACGATATAGGCATGATAGGGGTATCTGATGATATTCTTGCAAAAGTAGAAAAACTGTCAGTTGAAGAATATTCAGAAATAAAAAAACACGTATATCACAGTGTAAAAATATTAGATGATATAAAACAATTAAAAGACGTAGTGGAATTAATAAAATACCACCATGAATTCTATGACGGAAACGGATATCCTTACGGAAAAAAGGGTGATGAAATTCCGATAGGTTCAAGAATAATAGCAATAGCAGACGCGTTTGATTCAATGGTAACGCCAAAAGTATATCGAAATCAAGTGGTACCATCGGTAGCATTAGCAAAAATAAAAGAAGAAGCCGGCAAACAGTTTGATCCTAATATAGTAGAATGTTTTGAACAAATTTTACCTTCATGTATAAGAGAATTAAAAGAACTTGAACGCCAATCTATAAATAAACAAAATCAATAATATAAAATTTTTATGATAATATTGTAAAGTAAATACAATATTAAGGAAATTTTATATGAGAATGTCAAAATTATTTGTTCAGACATTAAGAGAATACCCGTCTGACGCAGAAGTAATAAGCCATAAATTACTGGTGAGGGCAGGATATATAAGAAAACTGGCAAACGGAATATATAATTATCTGCCATTAATGCAAAGAGTGCTGCATAAAATAGAAAATATAGTAAGAGAAGAAATGAATAATGCAGGTGCACAGGAGCTTTTAATGCCGTTTGTACAACCGTCGGAATTATGGCTGGAATCAGGCAGATGGGAAGTATACGGAAAAGAATTAATGAGGCTGAAAGACCGTCATAATCGTGAAATGTGCCTCGGACCCACTCATGAAGAAGTAATAACCTCGGTAGCAAGAGAGGGAATACGCTCATATAAACAACTTCCTATAAATTTATATCAAATACAATCAAAATTCAGAGATGAAATAAGACCGAGATTTGGACTGCTTCGCGGACGTGAATTTATTATGAAAGACGCATACAGCTTTGACGCAGATGAAGCGGGACTTGATAAATCTTATGAAATAATGGCAAAAGCATATAAAAAAATATTTGAACGCTGCGGACTGGAAACAAAAATGGTTCAATCAGATTCAGGTGCAATAGGCGGAAGCGTATCACATGAATTTATGGTATTGGTAAACGAAGACAGCGAGAATAATGCAGGCGAAAATGATGTATTTTATTGCACAAAATGCGGATATAGCGCAAATTCAAACCACGCAATATCAAATCTTGAAAAAGCACCAACAAACGGAGGCTTTACAAGCGCAGAAATAAAAGACACCCCAAATACCGCAACAATTTCAGAACTTGCGGAGTATCTAAAAATCCCGCAGAGCGTAATATGTAAATGTTTAATATACGTAATAGACGGGAAATACGTGGCAGCATTAATACGCGGTGATAAAACCGTTGAAGAAACAAAATTAATGAACGAATTTCAAGGCAATGAAATAAGAATTGCAAGGAATGACGAAATTGAAGAAATTATGGCAAACAGCGGGTTTAATGCGGTAGCGGGATTTATAGGTCCTAAAGGATTAAAAGGAGTAGAAATCATCGCTGATAAAACAGTGCTTGAATTAAAGAACTTTGTAATCGGTATTAATCAAACAGATAAACATTTAACGGGTGCAAATTGGGAAATTGACGTAGAACTGCCCGTTAAAACGGCTGATATAAGATTAGTTGAAGAAAATGATTTATGCTGCGACTGCGGAGCAAAATTAAAGGTAACAAAAGGAATTGAAGTAGGAAATATATTTAAACTCGGAACAAAATATTCCAAAGCAATGAATGCAACATTTACGGATAAAGACGGGCAGGAAAAACCTTTTATAATGGGATGTTACGGAATAGGGATATCAAGAACTGCAGCTGCTGCAGTTGAAAGACATCATGACGAAAACGGAATAATATGGCCAAAATCAATAGCACCTTACCTTGTAACAGTAGTTCCCGTTAGTGACCAAGATGAAACTCAAATGAAAGTTGCTGAAGAAATATATAATAAGCTGCTCGAAAAAAATGTAGAAGTATTAATTGATGACAGAGCAGAAAGAGCGGGAGTAAAATTAAAAGACGCTGATTTAATCGGAATACCGTATAGAATTACAGTGGGTAAAACAATAAAAGACAATCTTGTAGAATTTAAAACACGCCAAAGCGGAGAAGTTGAAACAATAACTCCTGATGAGGCTGTAAAAAGAATAATTGAAATAATTTAATATTTTGTAATAAAACCATTAAGTAAGTCAATTAAATAAATTTTGGTGTTTTAAAAAACGTACAACTTTTAAAACAAAAAGGAAAAAATTTGATAACACTTACACCATATTTTATAAACAACTCAAAAGGCTCCGTAATACAAAGAAAGGTATTTAAAGGTGCTGACGTAACGGATATTTTAACAAAAGGTGATAAAGCATTAAATGAAAATCAATACGGCGAAGCGTTAAAAAATTACAGTGATGCAAAATTAAAAAATCCCGAAGAAATAAGCATTTATAAAAAAATGGGAAAAGCGTACGCCGGATTAAAAGACTATAAAAGAGCACAGGAAAATTTTAGTAAATATTTGGAAAAAAATCCCGATGATGTTGAAATATTAATAGAACTTGGGAAGGCACAACATAAAAGCGGATTATATAAATATGCTTCAGAAACCTATAAAAAAGCAATAAGTCTTGATGAAAAAAATGACTTGGCAAAACGCAGTTTAATGGAAGTTGAAAATGATATATTAGCGCTGTATTCACCGGAGAAAGCAAGAAAAGCAAAATTCGAATATGCCAGAAATAATTTAAGAACAGCTCTTGAACTGGCAACATCATACCTTGGTAATGAATACATGAAAGATTTAGCCAATGTCGAAATAAAATTCGGACAAACAGCGTCAATGGGCGGAACAGCAAATATAGCCCAATATGAAGATAATAAAAAAGGAATAACCGTATCAACACAATATATATATGCAGCCCCTGAAGTAATAGCAGCATATTTGGTTCATGAAAGCGTACATGCAAAGGATAAGGATGCATATACCTCCGTAAGAGAAGAACAAGACGCATACGCATTAGCAGCAAAATTTTGGATAAAAAATTCAAAAGGTATAAAAGATCCTGAAATGGATTATGCGGCAGGATTGTATAAAAATTCTCCGCGTAAATTAAGCGCAAGGGTTGAAGAGATATACACATTGCGTGACCCCAATATTGCGCAAACTTCACCAAATCATCCTCCAAAACAAAAAACTTCTTTTTTAACAAAAAGCAAGGCTGCAAGCCAATCACTTAGAAAATACGATACTATTGCATAAACTCTTGATCAAGCGAAGATCTTAAATCAACCTGACCTTTAGTAATATCACAAATGGTTTGTGTTGCCGTTGCAACATAATTTTTATATTTTTTCTTTCTGATTTTTTTTGTAGAAATTAAACTTTCACAAGTATCAAAATAGTTTTCTAAGTATTTTAATCGGTTATTTTTGTCCTCATTAAGCCATTGCATAAAGGTTTTGTTTGATTTCTGCGAATTACAAGCCGAGTGCATTGCTAAATAATTAGAAATATCATCATGATTATTTTCAATATCATAAGCAAGTATATGATCAGTGCTGGCAGTTGAAGATTGAAGCAATCTTAAAGCAATATCATAAGAAGTCCAATCTTCATTATATTTATTTTTACCCGAATATTTAACAATCCAAGCTGAATTCATATCGGAAGAAGCCGGAAAACGCTTTGCAATATTTTGTAATTTTTTATATTTTTTAGGATTGGAAATTTTAACATTTTTAATATCTTCAATTAATATTTTACGCCTAAAAGGAGAATCAGATTTTTTGCTCAAAATTTCTTTTCTAAAACTATTAATTTTATTCATTAATTTAGTTTGCTCATCAGCGGAAAGTGTTTTAGCTAAGGCAATCATTTTTTTAACAAGCCTCATTTGAACTTTCTGCAAAACAGGAAGTTTTTGTTCACGAAGCATGACAACTAATGTTCGAATGTCCTTAATATTTTGTCCTCTATCAGCTAATTTATCGGACAAACTTTTAATTTCATTAAAAGCAGATTCTTCAACAGGACGCATATATTGAGTATAATTTTCAAGGAAATTAAGATAATTATTCGAACCAACTTGTGCTAATTCATAAGCAAATTTATTAAATTGACATTTAGTCATAATTGTTTTACCACAAGCCGGACATGGAACATTGGCTTTTTTACAAATTTGAAAATCAGAGGTTTTTTCTTGTAAATTTCTATTATAACTGGAAAAAGTTCTTTTTCTTGATGATTTAAAATTTATAGGATAATAAAATAAATTTGAAATTTCATTTGACAATTCCGAATACTTTAAAGTTTGCGCAGGTATAGATTTTACAGATGCCGATTTGCTATAATTTAATATATTAAAACTTTGTATCTTACTTATTTTCATGTATGCCTCGATAATAATAAAAAAACGAAAATTTTATTTTTTGACAATTATAATTAATAATTGTAAATATGAATTTTTTAATATAAAAAATTGATGATTTGAGTTAAAAAATATCTTTTTTTAAAAAAAAGTATATAATTTTATTAAAAATTCAATAGAAAATTTGCAAAAATGACATTTTTTTGATAACACTTAAGTCAAAAAATAAAAAAGAAAACGCAAAAAAATTTGTTTTTATTCGTTAAATTGATATTATTGCAAATGGCGGAATGCAAAAAGGCATAAAAATTGAAAGTAACAAGTCCTAGCGGCTATATAAGAAATAACGTACAAAAACAAATTTCTGTCAGAAAAACATCCCCAAATAAAAGTTTTAAAGGGGGGATATCTGACGGAATATTTAACGTAATAGATAAAGCGTTCGGTATATTGGATAAAAACGCAATGATACAAGTATCATTTGTAGATACGGTATCAACAAACATACCAAGGACACTTGTTGATTTAAAAACAGGACTGGCAGCAGCATTTGAAACATGCCGCAGAGAATTTTCGGGATTATTTGTAAACTGTTTAATGCCGGGACTGCTTGTAAAAGCTTTAGCGTGGGTTTTACCGAAGTCAAAAGAATTAAAAGAGATAAATCCTGCACAGTCATGGGCAAACGGAGCCGTTATAGACAGACTTAAAGAAATATATACCCAAATTCCCGAAAAAAGCAGCGAGGGGAAAATAAAAGAGTTTGTAAAAAAATCACTTGAAGCAATAGAGGGATTAGACGGAACGAGCTGGGTTAAATATGCAGATAAAGCAGAAATGCCCGAATTTAAAGATGCGACTGAAAATATAGTTAAAGCAATAGGTAAGACCGGCGGAGAAAGAAAAGCTCTGTTAAAAAGCGCAAAAGCAAAACTTGCCAATGTTACAAAAGCTGAAAATATTTTAAAATTTAACGGTAAACCGCAGGCAAATTTGGAAGAAACCTTAAGAGATATAACAGACCTTGGCGCAAGATTTTCAAATGCCGAAAAAAATAATATATCTATAGAAAATTATGCTAAATCATTAACAAAATTTGTAAATAAAAAAAGTTTAATAGGTATGGCGCTTGTGATAGGAATAGCAGTAAGCGTACAAACCATTAACCGTGCTATAACAAGGAAACAATTTAAGGCGGAAGGCGCTCCTATTTATAAAGATTTCGGCAAAAAAGACACAACTCAAAAAATGGATGAAAAGCAGAAAAAGAAGTTTTTTGGGAAAAAACTTATGGCTGCTATAGGAATGTACGGGTTAGCCGCATTATCCATGATGAAAAAACCGTCACTTGGTATGTTCCAGTTTTCAAATATATTCCCGACTTTGGATCAATGCCGCTGGATAGCTGCTTCAACATTTGCAAGCAGAATGATGGGTGCTGAGGATGAAAATGAATTAAGAGAAACAACTGTTAGAGATATAGCCAGCTTCTCGGGATTATACTTCCTTGGAGATTATGTAAAAAAAGGAGTTGCTTCTGCTATTGAAGCTCTGTCAAAAACAAGTGCGGGTAAAAACCTTGTCGGCGAAAATGTCGTTCTTTTAAACAGAAGCAAAATAATAGAAAAACCTGTTTCACAGTCAGTAAGCGAAATGATAAAATATAGAGCAAAACAATTCGGAAACTGGATAAAAAATACGGAATTAAAGACTGCACAGGAAGTTGCAGGCACTAAAGTTCGAAACTTAAGAAACATTTGCCGTATAGCTGATATTGCATTCTCAATAGTAATGCTTGGAATATTACTTCCCCAATATAACCGCTCCGTTACGGAAAAGAAAGTTGCGGCAGCAAAAAAGCAACAAGAACTTGAAGAACATTTAGGGATAGATTACGTTACTTCTCAAAATAAAAATATCCCGCAAATATTTAAAGATATTGCTTAAATGTTACATTTAGTTAAAATTTTTTTATTGTCCGCAAAAAAATTTTAGTTGAAGTTTTATAGTAATGCTGAGTTGTATAAAACTCAATTTTGGTATATAATATCAAAATGAAAAAAAGGAGAGAAGTAAGTGGTTGATAACAGATCTGCCGGAATTCTTGGAATTGGCGGCGCAATCAACTTCAAAAGCGGAGATATTTCAGGTACTGCTGCAAAAACTGCAGATGATCGTGCAAGTCAAGGCACTGAATATTTCATGCAAGAAGGCGAAAATCAAAATCAACAAAATGAACTCTTCGAAGACAGAAGTATGCAGCTGCGCGCTTCACTTAATTCTCTTGCATTATTAAATGTAGTTTCTCTTTTAAAGAATAAACGCAAAAATATTTTAATGGATGATGAAGATTATGATGAGAAAATAAAAAAAGATAAAAAATAATAAAAAAAAACGGTATTTAAAAAATACCGTTTTTTTTATTACATACACCATTCTGTTGAATATATTTTTCTGCTTAAATCTTCTTCAGGAGTTTCTTGATGGATATCAGGTAACGGAACATATTCCTTTTTAGAACAAATTTCCGCAGCAGCTCTTGCTTTTGCTCTTACGTCGCCTGCTGTAATAGGGTATACATATGTATTATCCAATCTGCAATGGGCGACTACTTCGTTATCCGGAATATCCTTAGGAATGCCACCGTCGGGTTTTCTGTAATCAATTAAAATTTCTTTACTATCAACAGCTTTTACCTTATTACCAAAAGAAACAGATGAAATATTCATATTTTTTCCTTTCATTAAATACTTACAATTACATATAAACACATAATTTTTTTTTATTGCCTTTAAAACTTAAATTTGTAATAAAATTTAATATTCTGTTAAAAAATTCAAGAAAAAGTATGATATTAATATGAAAAAGTTAATTATTGCAATATTTTTATTTTTATCATACATAAATACCGCGCAGGCAATGGATTATTATGATTTAAAGCCGGGGTTTTGGGCATACACGGATATCGAAAATCTTACTGATAATGATTTAATAATAGGATATCCCAATCATAAATTTGAGCCAAAAAAATATGCAACACGGGCTGAATACGCAGCAGCAGTAATAAAGGTATTGCACCAAGAAGAAATACCAATAGAAACAATGTATTCCTTTGATGATGCGGATGCAAACCACTGGGCTTGGAAATATATTATCCGCGCAGTTAATTTAGACATAATAAAGCCCGTAGATAATTCACATTTTTATCCCGAAGATTATGTTACAAGAAGTGAAATAATAACATTTTTGGTAAATATTTTAAAATCTGAAGACATAACAAAACAAGAAGCAATAAAAGCACTTCAAAACGCTTATACCGATTTTGATGATATACCCGATTGGTTTAAAGTAACGGCAGGTAAAGGCGAAGTTTTAAACGTCATAGCAAAAGAACCCCCAAGAGAAAATTACCTTGATTACGATAAATATGTTACAAGAGCTCAACTTGCAGTATTTATGGCTAATTTAAAACGAACAATAGACGGTTATACCGCTGAAAAAATTAAAAAAGAACAAAGTCCTAAAATAGCAGAAGGTATCACAATTGAAAATGTTTTATATGATGAAGATGTAGTTACAATACCTGCAAAAAGCGTACTTCCAATAATGATTGTGGGGCAAATAAGCTCTAATGAGTCATACCCCGGAGAGATGTTTCAAGCACGATTTGCTAATAATATAGTGGATGAGGAACATCATCTTCTTTTATCAAAAGATATTATCTTAATAGGGAAAATACTTGATACAACACAGAGTAAGTATTTCTTGAGAAACGGAGAATTAATATTTGAACTGTCTGCCGCAAACAATAAAAATTTACTTACCCGAATATTGGGGTATGCGGAGTGCGAAACCCCAAACGTGGAAGCAAATAAATTAAAAAAAGCCGTTAAAACAGTTGTTAAAGGAAGAAACTATAAAGTTAAAGACGGTCAAATAATATATATAAAATTATTTAAACCGATAAGAGTAAATATAATAACAAATCAAGTACTTGATTAAACTTTTTTATAAACGCCCATATCTTCAAGTGCTTTTAAAAAGCTCTGTGCCGTAGCTTTTTGAATATCAGGCGGAACAACTCTTAAAAGTTCAACAGTTCTTGAAATAACAGGGTCTTTATCATACCAGCGATTACAAACTTTTGGTCTTACCATTTCATAAAATTTATCAATCGCCTCTTTAGAAACTTTTTTTTCAATTTCCGTTAAAAAAATCTCTGCTTGTGATTTTAGTTCATTTTGATAGTTTTGAAGAAGATTAATAACTTCAAGCAAAACGGGATCATGATCATACCATCTTTTATAATTGTGATTCACTTAAATTTCCTTTATTTTGATTGAGAACATCATTATCATCCGAATATCTTTCGATATCCGCACCAATTAATTTAAACTTATTTTCCAAAAGTTCATAACCTCTATCTATATGATAGATGTTATCTATATTACTTTCTCCCTCTGCCATTAAAGCAGCAATAACAAGAGATGCACCCGCTCTAAGGTCACTTGCCATAAGATTAGCACCGGTAAGATTTTTCACTCCTTTAACAAGTGCATGATTACGTTCCTGATGAATATCAGCACCCATCTTGCGGAGCTCGGGCACTTGCATAAATCTGTTTTCATATAGACTTTCGGTAATAATACTAACTCCGTCTGCAATCGTAGCCAAAGTCATTGCCATAGACTGCAAATCCGTAGGAAACCCGGGGTATGGTTGAGTAATAATATTTATTGCTTCAAGTTTTCTTTTGCAGGAAACTTCAATTGAAGTAGGGTCTATAAGTTTAATATCAGCACCCATTTTAGAAAGTTTAGAAGTATAAAATGTTAAATGATTTGGAAATATATTTCTTATAATGCCTTTACCTTTAGTAGCGATAAAAGCAGCCATATAAGTTCCGGCTTCAATTCTGTCCGGTATGGTGGTATATTCAATAGGATGCAAATTTTCTTGTTTAACGCCGTTAATAACGATTTCGGAAGTACCTGCACCTATAATATCTGCCCCCATGGCATTTAAGAAATTAGCCAAATCGGTAATTTCAGGTTCTTGAGCGGCATTTTGAATTCTTGTAGCTCCCTCTGCCAAAACTGCTGCAAGCATGATATTTTCAGTAGCCCCTACTGACGGAATATCAAGATATATGTCATTACCCGTAAGTTTTTTAGCCTTAGCGTGGACATAACCGTTTTCAATCTTAATATCGGTACCCAATGCTTCAAGACCTTTAATATGGAAATCAACTTTTCTTTCACCTATTGCACAGCCACCGGGGAGTGCTACTACTGCTTCTCTGCATCTGCCAACCAGAGCACCCAAAACTATAAAAGAAGCTCTCATTCTGCTTACAAGTTCATAACTCGCTCTAACTCCGGTAAGATTAGAGGCGTCTATTTTTATGGATTTTTCTTGTTTATCATAACAGGTTTTTGCGCCTAATTGTTCTATAACATTAAGCATTATAACTACATCGGTAAGTTCGGGAACATTGTAAATTTTACTTTCACCTTTAGCAAGTAAAGCAGCTGCCATTAATTTTAAAACCGCATTTTTAGCACCACTGATTAATACTTCACCCTTTAACTGTTTTCCACCGGATATTCTGATTTTTTCAGTCAATGTTCCTCCGATATATCCCTTTTGTCTTTTTGTTTAAATTTTAATTTTCACTATAATATAATAATATAATTTATAACGATATGAGTAAATAGTTTAACTATTGTAAACATAAATATTATATCATTCAAACGTACTATATTCTAAGAGAAGTTTTACAGATAAAATATAGATATGAAAACTAATGAAGAATTAATAGAAGAAGCAAAAAAAGCAGCAGAAAACGCATACTGTCCGTATTCAAAATTTCCGGTAGGGGCATGCGTACTGTATGAAAACGGTAATTTCTATAGAGGCTGTAATGTAGAGAATTCAAGTTACGGACTGTCATTGTGTGCGGAAAGAAATGCAATATCAACGGCAATAACAGCCGGTGAAAAATCAAAACTACTAAAAATTGCCATATTTTCACCGAAATCAAAAAAATGTTTTCCGTGCGGAGCTTGCAGACAATGGCTTCAGGAATTTGAAAAAGGTCAAGACATCCAAATTATTCTTGAAGATAACATAGAGGGAATATGCTTGTTTAATATAAACGAAATATTGCCGTATTCTTTTGAATTGATATGATATAATAAAGAAGTGAGAAGAAGAGGAACTTAATGGCTGATTATACCATTAATTATGAAGAAATAGGCGAGTGGCTGAAATTATATAAAGCAGCGGAAGATGAAAAAGAAAAAAAGCATCTTCAAAATATTATAGCTCTGGCTGCAATGCCTTTAGTAAAGAAAATAGCGCGCGGACTGGCAAGAAGAAACACTGACCCGGTTGAAGATATTATTCAAGTCGGAAGTGTAGGACTTGTTAAAGCAATTCAGTTATATAATCCGAAAGTAAGCGAAAACTTTAAAACTTATGCAACATATTTAATTACGGGCGAAATAAGGCATTATCTGCGTGACAAAGTATCTATGATAAAAGCACCGCGCGAAATATATGAACTTGCGTACCGTGTTAATAAATTAATGCAAAAACTTAAAGACGAGGAAGGAAATGAACCTTCTGAAAAAGTATTGGCGGAAGAACTTGGTACATCCGTTGGTAAAATAAAAGAAGTAATTGATGTTGAAAGACGTAAACAAACTATATCTTTAGACCAATATATAAATACAAACAATGATGAATCTTTGTCACTGTTTGATAAAATAGCAGATGATAACCATTATAATCTTGAAACATTCCAAGAAGATAAAATTTTAATAAAAGACGCAATAAATAAGCTGGACAGTAAACTTCAAGAAGTAGTAATAATGAATTATTTTGATGATTTAAGCCAAACTCAAATCGCATTGAAATTAGGAATTTCACAAATGCAGGTTTCAAGGCGTTTAAAAAAAGCACTAAATGCTCTTTTACAAATATTATCGGAAAAAGAAAGAATTTAAAGGAATTATTATGAGTGAATATTTAATAATCAGCCTGTTTGTATTTGTAACAGGAGCAGTTATAGGCAGTTTTTTAAACGTAGTTGCCCTAAGAGCCATTACAAAAGAATCAATAGTCCTGCCGCCCTCTAAATGCCCGCAATGCTCGGAGCCTATAAAATGGTTTGATAATATTCCCATATTTTCATATTTTTTCACTTTTAAAGGTAAATGCAGAAATTGCGGCTGCAAGGTAAGCATTCAATATCCGATAGTAGAAGCATTAACGGCAATATTATTTCTTATTATATTTCTAGCTTTCGGTGCAACATTACAAACTCTCTTACTGTTAATATTGTTATCCGTGGCAACAGTTCTTATTATTACCGACATAAAAAAAGAATATCTGTATGACGCACATTTATGGACTTTTATAATAAGCGCAATAATATATTCAATATTTTTTAAATACGGGGTTGAAAATATATTCCAAGTATTTATTGGGGCTCTTTCAGGTGTAATTATTATGGAGTTAATCGCAAGAGGTGCTTATTATCTTGTAAAGAAAACTCCTGATAAATCGGAAGAAAATACGCAAGACACAATTCAATCCAATGAAGAAACCAGCGAAGAAGAAAACTTTGATATAAATGAGTACGTAAAAAAATACAAAAGAGTATTCGGCGAGGGCGATACATATCTTGCCGCTGCCTCGGGCGCATTATTAGGCTGGAAATATTTTATTCTGGCAGTATTTGCTGCAATAATAATTCAAGCATTATGTATAATTCCTCAATTTATTAAAGGACTTTATGAAAAACAGGAATATAAACTTATATTTTCAATTTCTGCTTTTGCAGTAATTGCTTTAATTTATTGGATTTTATCAAATCTGTTTACTTTAAATTTATATTTAATATTTGCATTTGTAATAGCATTAACATATTTCGCAATAAAAGCAATTACGGGACTAAAAAAATCAACTAACGAACAAGGCTATAAAGCAATACCGTTCGGACCAGCATTATTAATTGCAACATTTACAATTTTATTTTTCGGAAACAGTATTGCTTCATTATTAAAAAAATATATTTTCTTTTTAAGTTAAATTATTCTTTATTTTTAAGAGCTTCACGGACTTTAGCTTCAATTTCGTCTTGTAATTTCAGGTTTTCTTCAAACAATTCTTTAACTTTATCTCTGCCTTGACCGAGTTTTTCGTCATTATAACTAAACCAAGCACCTGATTTTTTAATAATATCAAGGTTAACCGCCATATCTAAAATACAGCCAGATTTGCTTATACCCTTACCGTAAATTATATCAAATTCAGCTATTCTAAATGGCGGTGCGACTTTATTTTTAACAACTTTAACCTTAACTCTGTTGCCGATTTCCCTGTCGTCTTTTTTAAGAGTTTCAATTCTTCTGATATCAAGTCTGATACTTGCATAGTATTTAAGTGCGTTACCACCCGTTGTGGTTTCGGGATTACCAAACATAACACCAATTTTTTGGCGCAATTGATTTATAAAAATAACGGTAGTATTGGTTTTGCTGACAATACCCGTTAATTTTCTTAAAGCCTTAGACATCAAACGAGCTTGAAGCCCCATTTGTTTATCCTCCATAGCGCCTTCAATTTCGTCTTTAGGAACAAGTGCGGCAACGGAGTCCACAACTACAATATCAACAGCCGCAGAGCGGACAAGTTCTTCCGTTATTTCAAGTGCTTGTTCACCTGTATCGGGCTGTGAAATTAAAAGTTCATCAACATTAACACCTAAGTTTCTTGCATATTCGGGGTCCAGAGCATGTTCCGCGTCAACGAATGCTGCAATTCCGCCTTTTTTCTGGCATTCCGCAACAATATGCTGAGCCAAGGTAGTTTTACCGCTTGCTTCGGGGCCGTAAACTTCTATTATCCTGCCTCTTGGAACTCCGCCAATACCGAGAGCAACATCTAAAGATAACGCTCCCGTTGGTATAGTTTCCACATTTACCGCAGGTTTATCGCCTAAGCGCATTATGGAGCCTTTTCCAAAATCTTTCTCTATCTTATCTATTGCAACTTTTAATGCTTTTTGTCTTTCTTCCGAAACATTTACCGTTGTTTCTTCTTCTTTTTCTTTTACTGCCATTTTAGTTTCCTTTATATCTACATTAAATATTATATCATTTACTTTTAAATAAAAGTATTAATTTACCTTTTGAAACATTTTAGTTTTTTATGGCAATAAATTATTAAATTATGTTTTATAATAAATAAGCAGAAAAGGAATAAAGAATGTTTGGCTTAGAATTTAGCGGAATATCAGATGTTCCAAGTAAAATTGAGCAAACGGCAGCAGACCTTGAAAGTTTGAATGCAGTTTTTTTCCAAAATCTGGAAACAGGACGTGAAGCATTTGAATTAACTTGTGCGGCTGACCGTTTCAGAAGTGATTTACAATTTCTTGAATTAAGTGCAATTTCACGGGATAATCCGAATTTATTTAAAAAATTAAGTACCTTACGTGATAAATCATATAAAGTTACCTCTCCGGAACAACTTGAAGCATTAAAAAAACAATTAGAACAAATAAAAAGCTCGCAAGCATCATTACAGGCAGCAAAAACAGCACAAGCTGAAATTGCGGTCAAACAGGCAGCAGCACATCGTAAGCCTATAATTACAGATGTTTCCAAAGAAGTAACAGAAACTGTGACAGACACGGCTAAAAAAACATCTCAAATAACAAAAACACCTGCGACAAAAATCGTAATGGATGAAGCTGCTATCAAAGCTGAAGCAGCTACAAGAACACAAGCTCAACAGCAGGCAGCTATAAATGCCGAAAAAGCTCAAAAATTTTATTCGAGTTTAAGCGATGCTGCAACAGGTAAATCCGCAGCCGAAAGTGCTAAAGTCTTTGAAGAAGCAGCTATAAATGCGGAAGCTCAAGCAAGAACACAAGCACAGCAGCAGGCAGCTATAAATGCGCAAAAAGCTCAAGAGTTTTATTCGAGTTTAAGCGATGCTGCAACAGGTAAATCCGCAGCCGAAAGCGCTGCAGTTTTTGAAGAGGCTGCCGTAAAAGCCGAAGCAGCAGTTAAAAAACCGATAACTCCAACAATCAATAATGCTGATGATATTGTTAAAAATAATAAAAATTTAAAGGATTCAATATTAAAAGTTATAAAATCCAAAAAATTTAAATATGGAGCAATCGCAGCTGCAATTATAATTGCGGGAACTATAATTTTTACTCATTTAAAAAAGAAAAACGAAAAAAAACACAATCTTAATACAGTTAAATAAATTTTTCGCAACATAATAATTTTTTTTATGCAAATATAATATTTTTTTGCTAAAATTATTCCTGTATTTATTAAGGGGATATTTCATGAAAAATAAAATAATTATGTTTTGGGCTATTGTAATAATAACTATAATATCCGCAGTTATAATAAAAGTTAAACCTATTCCTTTGGGATTGGATTTAGTAGGCGGTTCAAGAATTGTTCTTGAAGCCCAAACAACAGATACAATATCTGAGATAACACAGGATATGATGGATGGATTAAAAGCGGCACTTGAAAACAGGGTCAATGCAATGGGTGTATCCGAAACCATGGTTCAACAAATGGGTGATAAACGTCTGCTTATAGAAATTCCTAATATTTCTGACCCTAAACTTGCAAGAGAGTTTTTAGGTGAAACTGCGGAATTGGAATTTAAAAAACCGATATTAGATGATAACGGAAATGTTAAAGGCTGGGAACCTTCCGGATTATCGGGTGAAGATTTAAATAAAGCTCAAGTCGGAACCGATGCTGCCGGCAGATGGCTTATATCTCTTGAATTTAACGGCAAGGGGGCTCATAAATTCGCAAAATTAACACGTGAGTTTAAAGGATTTCCGATTGCTATTTATTTTAACGGAGAAAGCGTATCAGAACCTGTTGTTCAACAGGAAATTACAGGCGGTAACGCCCAAATAACGGGTGAATTCACACACGATGAAGCTAAAAAAGTTGTTGACCTTTTAAATGCAGGAGCACTTCCTGTTCCTGCTCAAATTATTGAAGAAAATACGGTTGGTCCGACTTTAGGTGCAGACTCTCTACATAAGAGCAAAACCGCAGGCTTTATCGGAATTATTGCCGTTATGGTATTTATGATTTTCTGGTACAGAGTCCCGGGTTTAATTGCTAATATTGCACTTATTGTTTATTCTTTAATTGTTTTTGCAATATTCAAAACAATACCCGTTACGCTTACTTTAGCAGGTATTGCAGGGTTTATTTTAAGTATAGGTATGGCGGTTGACGCTAATATATTAATTTTTGAACGTACAAAAGAAGAATTAAAATCGGGCAGAACACTGTTTACAGCTATTAATTCAGGTTTTGACAGAGCATTTACAAGTATATTCGACTCTAATATGTCTACAATAATTATTTGTGCAATATTATATTTCTTAGGCTCAAATATTGTTAAAGGATTTGCACTTACACTTGCAATCGGTGTTATGGTTAGTATGTTCTCCGCTATTACGGTTACTAAAAACCTTATGCACCTTATCTTTGGTACGGGACAATTAAAATATCCCGCACTATTCGGACTGAAAGAATCTGATATAAATGAAGCCTATGAAGCGTCCGAAACTAAACGCGAAAAAGCTAAATTCGGAGTACTTGATTAATTAAGAGGAGATTATAAAATGTCATATAGTGTTTTTGACGCAAAAAGATATGTAGACGTAATTAAATACAGATGGCTGTGGCTGTGTATTTCTTTTATATTCCTGTTGCCATGTATTATTGCTATGTTATGGTCTGTAAAAGTTTACCCTACACACACACCGTTACTTGTTGGTATTGATTTTACGGGCGGTACTATTATTCAATATTCCGTTAATAAAGAAATTTCTACTAATGAAATCGGTAAAATAAGATTTGATTTGTCAAAAAACAATATAGAAAACCCTGTTATTCAAGTATTAAAGCCAACTACAACAGATAACAATTCAAATATTAAAAATATTATATCCATTAAAACTAAATTTTCACAAGACGGTCAAAATGAAACGATAGACAAAGTAAGCGAGGTATTAAAAGTTGACTACCCCGATGCACAGCTTGTTCAAGTTAATTCGGTTGGTCCGCTTTTAGGCAAGCAGTTATTTATTAATTCTCTAATAGCCATATCACTTGCTCTGCTTGGTATTGTAATTTATTTAACAATAAGATTTCATATAGAATTTGCGGTTGTAGCCTGCATTGCACTATTCCATGACGTATTAATTACCGTTGGGGTATTTTCAATTTTAGGATTGTTCTACGGCGTTACCGTTGACAGTTTATTTATTACCGCTATTCTTACTGTTCTTGGATACAGCGTTAATAACACTATTGTTGTATTTGACAGAGTAAGAGAAAACTTAAAATTTTATTCCAAAAAAGCTACTTATGATGAAATAGTTAATGTATCTGTTAACCAGACACTTGCAAGGAGTATAAACACATCATTAACAACATTGTTAACTTTAGGCGCACTTTATTTCTTAGGTGGAGTTACAACAAAAGATTTTGTACTTGTTATGATAATCGGCGTTATTGCAGGAACATACTCCAGCATATTTGTTGCGAATACATTAATTGCACTTTGGAATGACCTCCAAAACAAAAAGAAGAAACAAAGCGCGGAAGCATAAAATGACTGAATATAAAGCGTTATCGGAATTTATACGCGAGCAAAGAGAAAAAGCAGGTTTATCAGTTACGGGGCTTGCTAAAAAAACGGCATTATCCGTTGAACAAATTGAAGACATTGAATCGGGTAAAGAATTATTTTTACCTGCTACCGTAAGGCAGAAACTTGCTAAGGGTTTAAAACTTAATCCTATTGATATTAAACATTACGAAAGAATACTTACGGGAGTTTATGATAAAGTTACCGATAAATATATTAATGATGTAAAACGCTTAATTTTAGAGGGCGAAACGGAAAATTTGATATGCCCTATATGCGGCGCCAAATTAAATACAAAAGTTATCAGATTGCTTGACCTTGAAGATAAAATTGCATTGCACCCAAAAGCACAATGCAGTAAATGCTCGTTTCAAATTAAATAATTTGCTTCTTTGTTTTTCCTGTTCGCACAACCCCTGCAACCTCGATTCCATAAACCTTTCCGGTTTCTTCCCGCTCAGCCTTGGTTATTGTTCCCTCGGGTTCGGCTGCAGCGGCAGCCTTAAAACTCAATCTAACATATTATACTTAAAAGCTAAACTTTAAACCCGCTCTGCGGGCACCCTGCGGAAAAACCCGCTATTCTTCTTTGGTTTGTTTCTTTGAATAAAGTGTTATTGCCATATTTATTAAAATATAATCTTCATTTCCCGAAAATGCCGTAACATCTAATTTAGATATTGATATTAAATAAGGAAATGATGTTGTAAGCTCATTCATAAATGTTTTTAACTGAGTATATGTTGAAACAAAGAAAAACTTTAATTCACAAACATTGTATGTATCTGAAAAATTATTATAAATTGCACTGCTTGCAGGCTTCATATCATATTCAATTGACCTTATCAATAAACCGTTATATTGAGCACGTTTAATGATATCATCAAACATTGTACCAAACTTACCTAAATTATCATCACTATTAACAGAATTAGTTATATATACTTGTTTTAATGATTGAATCTGTATATCTTCTTGTTTTCTTTTTTCTTTTTCTTGATCATATTGCTCTTGAAGTCTTTGTACTTCTAAAGAGTCAGTATTAATTTTATTTTGTGCTCTTTGATAATCATTAAATGCAGGATTACAAAAACTATATATAATTAATAAAAATATTACTACTGCACCCAGTAAAACTATTGGAACTAATTGATTATTTTTTTTATTCATATTTCCCTCTGTATTATTTGAATTTTTATTATATTACCGGCGGCGGAGGTGTTATTGTATTACCGCTGCTTGCAGGCACCGATGAAGATGTTTGTGAATATCTCACTTTTCCTGATGATCCTGTCAAATTACTATCAGAATTTTGTACATTATCCTCTTCAATATATACATCCTGACTTGCTGTTTTTATTTCAAATGTGTATCCGTTTGGTATTCTATGAGAAGTATTATCATATAAAGTGTTAATAGAAAGTTTTGATAATGTTAGATCACCATTTTTTTCTTTCAGCCCTTTTACAAAACTATTAACGGCTTCACTTGATTTTGCTTCACCGACAATTCCAATTCCACCCGCATCGTTCGTAATAAATTTCTTTATATATATAGATTCGGGAGTTTCTGTTGATAATGCATTATATACACCTACTATTGATGTATTGTTATCTATAATTTGTTTTAATACAGGGAATACACTTTCACTACGTGTTTTTTGATTTCTTTTCAATCTTTCTTCAAATACTTGTTTTCTTTTAACTATCTTATCAGAATTATCTAAAGCGTTATTAGCCATAGAATTTAATATTGTATGTAATAAACCGCCAATTATAATCCCAATAAAAATTGCCAATAAAAAAATAACAACTATAAACCTTATTAGTTCAACCTCAAAGCCAAAAGCCTCTACCATTGCTGATTTTATTCTATCCGGCGGTAAGAAATTTATATTTAAAGGATATTCATCATAGTCTGCAACAGCAGAACCAACGGCTTCCAATGTTAAATACGATATCATATTAGTATCAACGGAACCGTAATCTGAAACATCTATAAATCTTTCATCAGAATTTGAACTTTTGTTTATATAGTCTATTTCACCTGCGAAGTCAAGCAATGAAGATAATTGTTCAGCATTAACTTCATCGGTTTCGCTTATTATCAATAATGACATTGGACTATGCTTTGATATAGAGCCTGAAGCAATTTTTGATATTGCAGAATTAACTTCTTCTATTGAAAATGATTTTACCGCCAGCGGTTCTTCAAAATAGTCTATTAAAGTATTTCCTTCCATATAAAATGTTGAACAGCTGTTTGGAGTTACCAATAATATAGATGTTTTTTCTTCTTTTTGGAAAAACTTTTCAAATCTGTCACAGTATTGTAGTGCTTTTAAAAGTGAAGAATATGAAGAATCAATTCTTACCAATTCACAATTCATATTATCGAAAATCTCGATAAATTTAGCTACTGATTTTGATTGAATTGCACCAAATATAACTTTCTTCTGTCCCGAGGATTTTTGATTATTTACTTTAGAAAAAGATATAATTGGTTCATTTCTTTTAAATATATATAAATCTTCAATTTCAGCCTGTAAATTTTCTATAATATACGGTGTTTCTGATTCGCTTTCAATTAGGGTAATACCGAAATGTACATTTGGCAAATTTAATGTTACCGCGCACTGTGAAGGCTCCAGTCCGGCTTCATCAAATAATCCCTCAAGTACTTCTTTTAACTCTTCATAATCTATTACTTCTCTTATTGCGTTATTATATTTTATATTTCCGGAAACATATTTTTCTACACTTTTAGTACGTTTATTAACACAAACCAATTCAATAAAATTATTTGAAGAAATACTGATACCTACATGTGTCTTTTTCCTAAATCCGATTTTATCTAACAACTCACTCATAACTATCCTATTTTTAATTCTTATAATATATTATTTATAATAGACTAATATTTAAATTAAGGCAACAAATATTATGAATTATTTTTTGCTGAAAACTACTCCGTTTAATGTATAATAAGTTTTATGGAAAATTATATTTACGGAAAAAATAATGTAATAGAGCTGTTAAAAGACGGTTCAAGAAGCATAAGCAAAGTTATTTTAATGAAAGGTCAAAATAATAATGCTAAGATTGCACAAATAATCAATTTAGCAAGGCAGCGCGGTATTATTTTTCAATTTCAGCCAAAAGAAAAATTTTATCAATTTGGCGAAATCTCGCATCAAGGAGTAATTGCATACACTCCGCCAATAAAATTTACTGATTTTAATGAATTTATTAATAAGAAAAGTGAAGATAATAAATATAAAAAAATTATCATTTTAGACGGTATTGAAGACCCTCACAATTTCGGGTCAATAATCAGAACTTGTGTATGTGCCGGATTTGATGCCGTTATTTTTCCCTCAAGACGAAATGCTACGGTTAATTCCACGGTAGAAAAATCTTCAGCCGGAGCAGTTAATCGCATAGATTTAATTATGGTTAATAGTCTTACTGCTATTATAGATAGGTTAAAAGATAACGACTTTTGGATAATTGCAACAGATATTAATGCTAAGGATAATTATTACGACATTGATTATTGCAATATGAATTTTGCAATAGTTCTTGGAGCCGAAAAAGACGGTATTTCTACCGCTATTTTAAAGAAATCGGATTTTAAAATTAAAATTCCGATGTTAAATAATTTTAACTCTTTAAATGTAGCTAATGCCGCAAGTATTGTTATTTATGAAGCATTAAAGCAAACAATACAAAAAACGGGGAATGTTGTATAATATTTTATTATTGGAGGCATAATGTCTGAAGAGCAGGATAAATACACTTTAAATGATACGGAACCGGATGAATCGGAATTTAATATTCTTGTTGATGATGAAGATTTAATGACTGCCGTTGAAGAGCCGAAACTTCCCGAAACTCAAAACAGTGCAATTGCTGATGATTCCGTTAAAATTTATCTCCAGCAGATTGGTAAAATCAAGTTGCTAAGCAATGAAGAAGAACTTCAAGTTGCTAAAAAAATTAAAGAAGAAAACTCCGAAGAAGCCAAAAAACAGCTTGTTAATGCCAATTTAAGACTTGTTGTCAGCATCGCAAAAAAATATATAGGCAGAGGTCTTTCTTTTCTTGATTTAATTCAAGAGGGCAATATGGGACTTATGCGCGCAGCCGAAAAATTTGATTATTCCAAAGGTTATAAGTTTTCAACTTATGCAACTTGGTGGATACAGCAGGCAATTACACGTGCTATTGCTGATAAATCAAGATTAATCAGACTTCCTGTTCACATGATTGAAACATTAAGTAAGATTAAGAAAATATCTATGGATTTAACCATTGAAAACGGCACTGCGCCTACAAAAGAAGAAATCGCATATAAAATAGGCATGAACCCGCAAAAATTATCCGCATTAATTGAATCGGCTCAAGGCACTATAAGTATGGAATCTCCCGCCAATCAAAAAGACGAAAATACTAAATTATCCGACTTTATAGTTGATGAAACCACTCTTTCACCTGATACTAAAGTTACACAAGATAATTTATTCTGTGATATCAAAAAAATGCTTAATCATTTAAGCGAAAAAGAACGCAATGTTCTTATAATGCGTTACGGGCTTGATGATAACGGCGAGAAAAAAACGCTGGAAGAAATAGGCAGCTATTACGGTGTTTCGCGTGAACGTATCAGGCAGATTGAAAACAGAGCTATGAGTAAATTAAAAAAACTATGCCGAAACAATAATATTAACAAAAATTTAAAAAATTATATATAATATCCGCCTAAAAATGTGCTATAATTTTTGCATAGTTTTATGGAGTTTTGTAAATTGAAAGAAATTTCTTCGGATAAATTCGCAAGTGTTATAGCCAGAATTTTAGATGATAAACAGGGAAAAGATATTAAAATTTTAAATATATCTAATATTTCTGTTTTAGCTGATTATTTTGTTATTTGTTCTTCGGATTCAAGCACTCACGTTAAATCTCTTACAGGTTATGTAAGAGAAAAAATAAAAGAGCATTTTAACAGAATTCCCATTGGTGAAGAAAATGACGCTAAAAATCGTTGGAATTTATTGGACTACGGCGATGTTATTGTTCATATTCTGCACAGAGAAGAACGAGAAACGTATGCACTTGAAAGATTTTGGAATCATGCTTTCTGCATGGAAGAATCAGAGTGGAAACAAAAATCACAAGAGTATTCTGATTATAAGGTATAACTAATTAAAGGAGATAAAATGAAAAAATTATTAACGGCTTTAATTTTTTTAATGACATTAGGTATTTTTACTGTTGTTAATGCGGATGAATTTGATAATTTAGAAGGAATAACTCCCGCACAAAAAGAACAAATTACTCAAATTCAACTTGTTTATAAACAAGAATATAATGCCAATGAAACAAAAATTATGGACTACACAAATAAATTAAGCCAAATTAAACAAGAAACCTCGCATGATCCTGCCCAGCAGGCTCTATTAATCGGGGCTTACGAAAGGAATATTAACGCTCTCAAATCAAGACAAGAACAATTAAAACAAGAAACCGACAAAAAATATAAAGCAATATTAACAGAAAAGCAATTTCAACAATATCTTTCACAACAAATTAGAGTTGAAAACGCTTTTAATGATTTCTTAAAAAAATAAGAGGAGTAAATTATGAAAAAGAAACTGTTTGGTATATTATCTTTAGTATTTTTATTATTCTTTTCCTGTTTATCCGGAGTTTGCGCCTATATAAACTCTAAAGGTGATATGAATAATGTTGTTAAAAAGTTAGACCAGCTTTATGCGTATGATTATTCAACTTTTATTAACAAAGGCGAATTAATCGGAGTTAAACTTGAAAGTTTTAATTTTTTAACAATGACTTATAAAAGGCAAGTATCTCTTACAAGAGAAACTATTGTTAACTCAATGAACAAGATTGACATTGTTCAAAATAGTGAAGATTTTTCTGATACCGATAAGGAAATGCAGATTAATCAGCTTTATAAAGACTGCAATGCAGCTATTGCAGATTTACATAATAAAACTATGAATTACTTACTCGATTTAAGAACAGATTTACCCACCATAACTTATGACAGATATAAAGCTAAATTTCAAGCATATTTCAACTCGTTGCAAATAGGCATAAGATAGTAGCTGAAAACTTTTTCGAAAGGAGAGTGTATATGAACAAAAAATTATTAGCAAGTTTATTTATTACAGGTGCATTTATGGCAATAAATGCTAACATTGTATCTGCTGATGAAACAACAAAGGCTGCAGACACAAATACAAAATATGAAATTTCAAAACCAATGGCACATCATTACGTTGGTGAAGTACCGCCGGCACTGAAACACATGGGCCCCGGACCTCAAACAGATAAAAAACATCCGATGAAATTACACGGTCCTTATGATTTTGCCCAAAGACAAGCGGAAATTGAAAAAAAATTAAATTTAACCGATGAACAAAAAGCTAAAATTGAAAAGGCTCAAAAATTAAATGAAGAAAAATTAACCGCCATTTCCGTTCAAATTAAAGAAAAGAAACAGCAAATCAGAGAAACCATAGAAAATAGAAAACTCTCGGATGAAAAAAAATCGGAAGAAACTGCTAAATTATTAAAAGAACTTGATGCACTTAAACTTCAGGCAAAAGATTTACGCAAAGCAAATTATGAAGCATTTGAAAATAATTTAACTGAAAAACAAAAGAAAAAGTTTGAAAAAATCAAACAAGATCGCAAAAAAGAAATGAAAAAACGGGCTCAAAACTTTGAAAAGATGAAGAAAAAACATCCTCATCCGAAAAAAGAAATAGGGTTACCGGTTCAACCTAAACCCCAGCCCGAAACAAAATAAGTTAAAAGGAGCCAATCAGGCTCCTTTTATTTTACCCATTTAAAGCTCTGAACATAATTTGATGAATTAATATTTCCTTTTATAATAGCTTGAAATGTTCTTGACTCATAATCACCGTTTGTAAACTGCGGTATTTTTTCAACATCTTCTATAAAATCTTTACGGCCGAAATCTAAAAGAGAAATTCCCGGGATTAATTTAAAGAATGTATTTAATGATGTATTTCCTACAGCGCCAAAGATTGTAGATATTTTCTTTGATAATTTCCCTAAAATTTCCATATTCGCTGAATTATTTGAGATATCATAGTTTCCATGTATATACAAACTTAGATTTTCACCCGTTGAATATATTTCAATATTATCCGCAATACCGTCAGTTATTTTACAGCTTCCGTTAATATTTGAAAAATAACCGGTTTTAACCAGATTTAACAGCTCCAATATACTGTTTATTGTAAATCCCGTTATTCCGCTTTTAATTATATTACTTGCTCTTAACAGGTATTCAAGCGACCCGAGTTTAGGCATTCTTCCGTCAAGTATTTCAAAATATACAAATCCCGCAAGATTTTTAATTATTTCTTGATTTGTTGAACCTTGTGATTTAAGTATTATTTTCCCGTTTGCACTTCCATATATTTGATCTTTTGCGTCAAACAAATTTTCAGCCGCATAATTTGCGTCTACGTTATTTAATTCAAAATCGCAGTCAAATTCACTGTTAGAAAGATTATATGATAAATTACCGTTAACTTTACCCGAACCAACCTCTACATTAATTTTATCCGACTTAAATACACCGTTTTTATCTATTGAAAATGTACTGGTAAAATTATTTGCAACCAGATTTTTAAAAGTCAATGTTTTTACGTCTAAATATCCGTTTTCTATTGATAATCCGGACAAATCAAGGTTTTTTATTTCATTATTTGTATTCATTGCCTTATGTACTTGAGTCAGGCTCTCAAAAAACTTGTTATCGTCAAACTGCTGTGCATATATATTTAATGATTTTATTATCGGTTTTGTACTGATTTTATTTTCCAATATAGAATTAACTTGAATTTTGCCGTCTGACATAAATCCGAATAAACTCAAGTCAATCTTATCATTTTTTGCGGAAACTTTTATATTTTTTAATAACGTATCAAAAAGCGGTATATCTATATTATGACAGTCAATTTTCCCTAAAATCTTTCCCGCCTGTGTTTTTGCGTCTGTAATATATTTTAAATCACAATTAAAAGAACCCTGCCTTAATATTTGATTTTTCAAAAATAAATTTAATAATCTTGCGGGAAGATTTTTATTGGTTTTTACATATATTTCCTGCGGAATAATTATATTATCATTTTGTATTTTTAAAATTGCATTTGCATTTGCAAAAACAATCGGATAAGTTTTATTATTTTGCGATGAAATATATTTTATATAATTGAATTTTTTAACATTTATCATATCCTCATTTATATCAATATCACTAACAAATTCTCGTTTTTCGGTTATTTCACCAAAATTAACTCCGTCAAAAGTAATATCCGAGTCAGGATTTAATGTAAGTTTAGGAGAAAGAGTTATATGCTTATCCACTCCAAGAAATCCCGATGATAAATTTACATCACCGTTTACGCTCAATTTATCAGCTATTGATGAGGGAAAATAACTTTTTATAAAATTATCATTAAGTTTTGATGTAAAATATCCGTTTAATTTCGGGTGATTAAACACATCCGTAATACTGACATCTCCATACAACGGCATATCTGCAATCTGTGCCGTTAAATCATTTACGTAGATTTTTTTATTATTAAAATGAACCGTAAAATCATCAAATACAAACGGGGCATTATTTTGAATATGATTCATTCTAAGACCGCTGAATTTTACCTGCCCGTTCATTACATTTTTATCAACCGCTACATCAATATTTGCATATCCGCCGTACTTGTTAAATTGCTTAAATAATGTTTTTATGTTATTTGGAATTATTGTCAATGTAGAAATATCGTTTAAATTAGAAATATTAAATAAATCGGATTTAATTTTCAGCGTATATATAGGATTAACGGTATCAACTCTTTTAATAATTCCGTTTACAGATATGTTTGAGTTATACAAAGCTGCTTTAACATTTTCTACTTTTACGTTGGATTTTTCCAAAATAACTTTACCCGACTTTGCTTTAAGAGAGCTTGATGAATTATCGGGAATAAAATTCATAACCGCATAAGCGCAATCTGTAATAAAGTCAATTGATTTTGCCTTATATTTAAAATACAAATCATGTTTTGAAGCAACATTATAGAGTAAGGATAAATCGGGATAATTTTTCGGATATAGATATGATTTTGTTAAAAATTTAATTGTATCTTTTAAATTAACACTCTTACTTGTAACGGTTACATCAACATCGGGAATTTTAGTTTGAAGGTCATTAACTATTTTACCCGATATCTTAATAGGCGATTCACCCGATACCGCCTCTAAATCGTTTAAAATAACATTAGTTTCCGTAAAATCAACAATACCTCTTATTTTTTCAATCGGAGTATAAAATCCTTGAAGATAAGCACTATCGGAAAATAAAAAAACACTTCCGTTAACTTTCATATTTATAAATGCTTCCTCGGGAGGCAAAGGAGGCTGTCCGAAAGGAACAGGCACTATATCTGATTTTATGTTTACATCCAATTTTATTAACCCCGAAGCATCGGTAATAACAGTCATGCCTGCTTTTACATCTTTTAAAAGCGAAGATTTATTAATAATTTCCAAAACATCGACAGCCTGAGCTTTAGCAGATTTAATGTTAAAATCAAGATCAGAATTTATTTTTACGCTTCCCGCAACCTCAAGCGGATTATTTTTAACAAAAGCACGTTCAGATTTAAAAGTAATAACATCTTTATTAAAATCTAATCTGCCCTTGCCGTCATGAATTTCTCCAAATAAGCCGTTATAAGTCAACTCAGCCTTATCAAAACTGCTAAATCCATTTATATCAATTAAATCCAAAGAACCTTTAATATCAAGGTCAATAATACCTTTTCCCGAAGTAATATTCATATCGGGAATAGGTCCTAATTGGAAATTAAATACTTTACTTATAGGAATAATTATTTTTTGCGCCAGCGGAAAATCAAGATTATCCGTTGTTTTAACGCAGACATGGTTTACTCCGTCGCGGAACATATAGACATTCCCGTTAATTTTTGCCTGCTGATTATTAATTATATCAACGATAATATCCATATTTAAAATTCTTTTATCAAAATTAATATCAACACTGCCCTTATGCAGTTTATGCAAAGTTTTATCCAAAATATGAACATTTCTTCCCTTTACATATCCGGTTATATCAGGTTGAGGAATTTTGCCTTTTATATTTACATCAGCCTCAATATCACCAAAAACTCCGTATGTTTTTACTTTTTCTATCGTCATTAACTTAGGAACAAGGTTAGGAGGAAGAATATTCACAATATTTTCCGCTCTTGAATTTTTTACTTTTACGGTTACATCAAGCTCCGGCTTATCAGAGATTTTTATATCTCCAAATGAATTAATATCAATATTATCCGCATTATAATTAAAAGAATTAATTTTAATATTTTCTTCCTTTAAATCAATATTTGCGTCAATTTTATTTATTCCGTCCGCTATAATATGATTTTTCCAATTACTTTTGTCAAATTCCAAATTTTTAAATAAGCTGTTTAGTACAATACTATTGGAATTATCCTCTGTAACGAATGAAGAAATCTGCAAATAATCAACAAATCCGCTCAATTGTTTTAAATTTTTGTCAAAGAAACAGGAAATAAACGGTTTTATAAGGTCTAAATCTACACTGTATAATACAATGTTGCCCGAAAAAAGATTTTTATCAAACTCTTTTTTAAAAGGAAATCTTGAAGTAAATTTGATATCAAAATCATTAACCAATTGATTATTAGAGGTAAGCTCACCTTTATATTGAATAAAAATCTCTTTTTTACGGGAATTTGTTTTTAAAACGAAAGGAAAACCTTTCATTACTAAAGATTTTGTAAGACAGTCATCTTTTAAAGCCGATTTTAAATTATTAATATAAATATTTGTATTTTTTATTGTTACTTTAAATTTATTATTTTTTTTCACTGAAAAAAGTTTTTGTATGTTATAAATTCCGTTTTCATCTCTGACAAGATTAATTTCAATATCAGAGGCATAAAAGGATTTAATATCAACCTTTCGAAGCACTAAAGGCAAAAGTCTAACGGTAAACTCGGGGTTTTTAAGTTCTATAATTTTATCGGAATTTTTTTCACTCAAAGAAAAATTACCGGCTTGAACTGAAATTGCAGGAATAAAATGAGTTTTAAACTTTAAATAATCATATTCGACAGAAGCATTAATTTTATCAGAAACAAAAGCCCTAACTGCACCTTGTTTTTCAGCTGTATTCAACATTGCAGGGACTAAAAAGAGATAAATTCCCTCAAATATTGCAAGAAGTAATACCGGCTTTATTATTTTGTTTCGTATCTGCATTATACTTGTAAATCCCCATTAAAATTATTATATAATTTACAAAATAAAAGTTCAAACAGTTTACTAAATTTGCAATATACCCAAGTTGTTGTAAAATTATGAAGTAATTAGAAAATAATCGGTATATATATATGAAAAAAGCAGAATTTATAAAATTAATAGAAAAAGTAAAAACTCCTAAATATTTAGTAAATATGCTGTTATTTATAGCATTTGCAATATTATTTACGGGAATACTGGTTTCTAAATATATATTTTTTCAAACAATAATCGGAAAAGATAATATAAGTAAAGAAATGGTTATAGCGCCCGTAAACATAGAAGTAATAGACCATATAAAAACAGAAAACAGAAAACGTGAAGTAGCAAGAAAAGTTAATGTTATATACTCAACAGCCGATGATACATATATAAAAAATAATTTACACATTATTATTGATCAAATTAATAAAATAAGAAAATCAAATGACATTGAAAAAGAAAAACAGCGGAAATTAGATACAATACTTGATATCTCTGATAATTCAACAAAAAATTATGTTGTTTTTTCCTTAATAAATACTGATGAAGAAAGGTTAAATAAAATATTTACCTCTTCAGAAAAAACACTCACTGAAGTATTAAACGAAGGTATTACGGAAAAAGATTTTGAGGAAAACACTTTAGCAAAAATCATCAGAAGAAATATAGAACCAAATACCACAAATAATCAAATAAAAATAATAACGGCAATATTGGAACAGGTAATAGTTCCAAATATGATAGTAAATGAAGAAGCAACGGAGCTTGCAAGAAAAAATGCACGCGATATGGTATCGCCGATAAAAGTGAAATTTGCAAAAGGCGATGTAATAGTTAAAGCAGGTGAACCTATTACACAGGTAAAAAAAGAGGCATTAAGTAAAGCCGGATATAATATACTTCAAATAAATTATAAAGGAATACTTGGAATATTATGTCTTGTAGGTATAGGGATATTTTCCGTTTATAATTATTTTAAATATTTTGAACCTAAATTCTTAGAGCCGCGTCATTTATATTTAGTAGGGTTTTTATCCTTATTTATGGCAATATTAGCAATATTTTTACCTGCAAATTGGTCGGTATTTATACTGCCGTTCCCGTTTTATGCCATAATCTTATCGGTATTTTTCAATCCGCGCACTTCATTTTTTATAACGGTTACGCTTCTAACAATTATTACATTATCCTTGCAGTTATCGGCATTGGCAATGAGTGCATTTTTATTGTCAATAATAATATCTACAATAGGAATGACAACAATAAAATATTCAAGAAGACTTGATTTAATAAGAGTCGGCGGATATACTTCAATCGCAATGGCAATTGTAATATTATGTGTATATTATGATTTAGGAATAGAAAAATTATTACAGGATATCACGGCAGGCATTTTAAACGGTTTAATCTCGGGTATGTTTGCACTGGGAATGATTCCTGTTTTGGAAAATACATTTAAAGTAATAACAATGTTCGGTTTAGCAGAGCTTGGAGATTACAATCACCCGTTATTAAAGAAACTGCATGAAGCAGCCCCCGGGACATTTGAACACAGTTTAAGAGTATCCAACCTCGCAGAATCAGCAGCAGAAGCAATAGGAGCCAATCCGATACTGGCAAGAGTCGGAGCTTTGTATCACGATATAGGGAAAATGGTCAGACCTCTGTTTTTTGTAGAAAATCAAACATACAGCGGAATAGAAAATCCTCACGATAAATTAACTCCGCGTTCAAGCAAAATGGTAATCACTTCGCATACAAAAGACGGAATAACCATTGCTAAAGAATATAACATTCCCGAAATAATACAGGATTTCATAATCCAACACCACGGCGATTCACTTGCAAGTTATTTTTATAATCAGGCAATAGCACAAGAGGGTGCTGAAAACGTAAAAGAAGAACAGTTCAGATATACAGGTCAGCGTCCGAACAGTAAAGAAACAGCAATATTAATGATTGCAGACGCCGTCGAATCAGCTTCAAGAACTTTAAAAGACCAATCGCAGGAAGAAATTGACGCTCTTATTAATAAAATTATTCAAGACCGTTTAAATGACAATCAACTCTCTGAAAGTCCCTTGACGTTAAAAGATATTAAAGTTATAGCTCAAACGCTTTCAAGAGTTCTGCGCTCCGTATTCCACAAAAGAATTAAGTATCAGGAAAGTATTGAAGATTTAAAAAATAAAGAAGAAAATAAACAAAATGACTCAAATTAATATTTTTATAGAGCATTTATCAGATAAGTTAAACAATAAACTTGATGAACTTAAAGTTTATAATGATGCCGTAAAAATGACGGAATATTTAATTAAACAAAAGGAAATTTTTGAAAACTCCTGCCTTAAAACACACAAATTCAAAACAATCTCTTTTGATATAGTTTTTACAAATAATGAAGAAATACAAAGAATTAACAAGGAATACCGCCAAAAAGATGCTCCGACGGATGTGATAACCTTTGCAATATTTGCAGACTCTCCCAAAGAAGAAAGATTTATTTTTGACGGAGAAATTAATCTTGGTGAAATTATTGTATCGGTTGATAAAATAGAAACTCAAGCAGTTGAAAACAATAAACAGTTTATTGACGAATTGTATTATATAATCTCTCATGGTATTTTGCATTTACTCGGTTATGACCACCAAAATGAAGAAGATTATAACTATATGGTTAATTGGCAAAACGAAGCAAAGGCACAGGTTTTATGACAAAATTTAAATCCTCAAACGTAAAAGAAAGTATTTCAAATGCACTGCACGGCTTAAGACTGGCTCTAAGTTCTCAGAGAAACTTTGTTATTGAATTTCTGTTTGCTATTGTCGTTCTTTTAGTAGCTATGTTGTTAAGATTTAGCATTACGGATATTTGTATTTTGCTCGTTATGATTGCAATAGTATTAGTAGCTGAATTAATAAACTCTGTTATAGAGTTTACTCTTGACGCGGTTTATAAAAATACTTATTCTAAACTGGTCGAAATGGCAAAAGATATGTCCGCCGGCATGGTTTTACTTTCGGCAGGAATAAGCATTTTGGTTGGAATATTATTATTCGGTTCAAATATAATAAGATTATTGGCATTAAAATAATAAAGTTTAGAATTTTCTACCCTGTGGTTTCGGCTGCAGCGGCAGCCTTAAAAACTTAAATCGACATATTATATCCAAGCTAAACTTGGAACCCGCTCTGCGAACACTTTTCTAAGTTTGAATTTTGCTCCATTCGGGCTTGTCGCTCACTCGGGCTGTGCCCTTGTGTTCGCTTCTGCCCTCATTACTTCGGGTTCGCTCGGCTTTGCCTCGACTCCACCCTACGCAAAATTCAAAAAAAAGACCGAAAATTCATTCGGTCAAACAGTTTACGAGTGAGAGTGGAATATGTATAAACTTATAATACTTGTTTATACAATCTTTCATATTATCCTCTTGTTTATTCATTCGTTGAATTATCACTTATACTAATGAACTATATTAAGAAATGTTAAGTAAATATATATTTTTTATGTACAATTTAGCAATTTTTTATATACAAAATTTTTTATATATATGTGAGTAATAAATCACAAATAAACAGAAGATATTAAGAGAGTACGAATACTAAACGACTACTGATAAACGGGAACGGGAACTAATAAACGGTATGCGCATACCAAACTTATTTTAAAACCAATAGAACTCATAATAATATACCTTACACATACTTACCTTACTTTTTACACGACGGATACAAAAAAGACTTTCTTTTACATTCCGAATTGTTTGGGACATCAAATGTCCCTTTTTTTTGAATTTTGCGTAGGGTGGAGTCGAGGCAAAGCCGAGCGAACCCGAAGGAAAAACCGCAAAAAAAAAGACGAATTAATAATTCGTCTCGGAAAAACAAGTAACAATGTATTTTAGGCAAATAGATTTATCGAACCCAAAACAGGTTTATTTTCATCTTCCTGTTCGCCATTTTGAGCATTCATATAGAACGAAAACGGATTAGAACCGCGTTTATCTTTATCTAAATCTTTTGATTGCGATACTTGAACTGCGGCTGTTATTACTTCGCTCTCATTTATTTTTTCAGTATTTTCAAGATTTATTACCACTTTTCCGCTGTTTTCTTTAGAGGTAAATAAACTCTGTGCAGCTTGCGAGTTTAAATATTGAACATTGGCAGAAAATGCCTGGCTAAAGTTAATACCAAAGTCTGTTGCAGCTTTTGCAGCTCTTAATGCAACATCACTGCGGGTATTTGCGGAATATAAATCCTTTCCGATGCTGACTCTGTTAAATTTTGATAAATTTAATTTAGATACATCTACGGTTTTTTCGTTATTCGGATTTAAGATTTGTTCGGTAACTTTCGCTAACGCCTGCACATCTATTGCAGGTTTTGAATAATTAGCAGAATATACCGAGCCCACATTTAATCCCATTTTTTGCCTTTTCTCCAATTACTTATGTTATACTTATCGGCAAAATTAAAAAAAACTTTAGAAAAAAACAAAAAAACTTTAATAAATGTTAACAAAACCCCTTGAAGAAAAAACATGTTTTGAATATGATAAGGAAACGAATGGATTATTAGTAAAGGAATGCAATTATGAACCCTACAGTAGAAAGTTTAGGAAAAGAATATCTTAATAAAGAGTTACCGCAATTAAATCCCGGTGATACGGTAAAAGTGTTTGTAAGAATTGTTGAAGGCAACAAAGAAAGAACACAGGCATTTGAGGGAACAATATTAAAGAAAAGAGGAAGCGGAGTAGGCAAAACCATTACCGTTAGAAAAATCTTCCAAGGTGTTGGTGTTGAAAGAGTTTTCCCCGTTTATTCACCTCGTGTTGAAAAAATCTCAATAGTAAGACGCGGTGATGTTAAACGTGCTAAATTATATTACTTAAGAGAACGCTCAGGTAAAGCAACACGTATCAGAGAAAAGATTGAAAAGAACTAAATAACGAAATTTTCAGAATAATTAAGCCATAGTCACTGTTAAAACTTTGAGTATGGCTTTTTATATATAAGAGGAATTATGGAGCATATTCATTGGTACCCCGGGCATATTGCCAAAGCGGAAAAAAAACTTAAAGAGCAAATTAATATTGTTGATGTGGTAATTGAAGTAATTGACGCAAGATTACCCCAAAGCAGTATTTATCCGGATATTGAAAAACTCTTAAAAGATAAACCCCGATTGATACTAATGAATAAAGCTGATTTAGCCGACATTGAGCAGACAAAAAACTGGCAGAAAGTCATAAAAGAAAAAACAAAATGTCCCGTACTTGCAACATGCGCGAGTGATAATAAGGACTTATCCAAAATTTTAAATAAGGTAACAGAACTTGGGCAGCCAAAAATTATTGCGTTAGTTAAAAAAGGACTTTTGCCAAGAGCCGTAAGAGTTATGGTTGTTGGCATGCCAAATGTGGGTAAATCAAGTATCATTAATAAATTAATAAAAAAGACAAAAGCCAAAACAGGTGCAAAAGCAGGAGTTACTCGAGAACAGCAGTGGGTCAGAATTAATCCTAAAGTTGATTTATTGGATACTCCAGGGATAATTCCGTTAAAACAAGAGGACCAAAACAGGGCATACAAACTTGCCTTTGTTGATTCAATCGGCGAAAACGCCTACGATGTTGAAGCGGTTGCCGATATTTTTATTAAAGAAGTAAATAAAATTTATCCTGACCTGCTAAAAGAATATTACAAACTTGAGGATGTGGAAGTTAACCTTGTAAATATTGCTTTAAAGCGCAACTGGATAGTATCGGGAGCAAAAGCGGATACAAAAAGGACTGCACAAAATATATTAAATGATTTCAGATTGGGTCGTCTTGGCAGGTTAACGCTGGACAGATATGAATAAATTATTTGAGTTTGATAAAAAAAAGCAAAAAGATATTGATTTTCTTATCGGCACGGATGAAGCGGGCAGAGGCCCGGGGGCAGGCGGGGTGTTCGCCGCGGCAGTCTGTTTTACATCTTTAGATAAAAATTTAATTAAAACTCTTGATAAGATTAATGACTCAAAGCAATTAACCGAAAAAGTACGGGATGAACTTTTTGATATCATAAAGGCAAATTCTATATATTCAATACAAATGGGAACGGTTGAGGAAATAGAAAAATACAACATTCTTGCAGTTTCTTTAATGCAGATGAAAAGAGCCTGCGAAGAAGTTATTGCAATGACAAAGTCAAAAAACATAAAAGTGCTTGTAGACGGAAATAAGCTGATAAGAAATTTTAATTTCCCGCAGGAAACGATAGTAAAGGGCGACGGTAAATCGGCTTCCATTGCAGCAGCGAGCATATTAGCTAAAGTAGCACGCGACAGATATATGACAGAGCTTGATAAAGAGTTTCCTATGTACGGCTGGGCTCAAAATAAAGGATATATAACCCAAGCTCATCTTGAAGCGGTTGATAAATACGGGCTTTGTAAATACCACCGCAAAAAATTTTTTGAAAAACATTTTGAAACAGATCAGCAATTATCACTTCTTTAAGCATTGCAGGTTAGGTTAAAACCCAACAAACTTGCTAAAAATATTAACAACATAATTAAAATATGGTATTATAAAATGTATGGATAAAGAATTAACAGTTAAAAATTTAATAAAATTACGAGAACATTATTATAATACTTTTATATTAATAATGACAGGAGTTTTAGGCTTATTTTTTGTAAATATAAATAATATTAAATTAATAATTTTATTAATAATTGGTTTATTTTTTGCATTTATCTTTATATCTAAATTTATTGAAACAGATAAAAAAATAGATAGCGTTATAGGGAAGGATAATTAGGATGGATTTTCAAACAATTGTTTGTACAATCGGAGCTGTAATTTTAGCAATAATGGTAACATATATGCTCAAAAATGCGGGAAATATTGAGAAAAAAGTATCTAAGGAAAACAAATAAATTGTATTCAGCCGATAGGTTGGGTTAGCGAAGCGTAACTCAATATTTTTATTTTTTATTAATTATTTTATAAATTTCATCTAATTTATTGTTAATTTGAGAAATTTCATCAAGAGTTTCGGGTGTATATTTTTGATTAGGTTTCAAAAAGAGAACATAAGGTTCAACATTAAAAAATTTACAAATTTTTTCCAGCAAAATTCGAGTTATAAAAGTTCTTCCATTTTCTATTCTGTTAATAGTTTGATAAGTCTGTAAATTTAATAATTCTGCCAGTTGTTCTTGAGTTAAATTTTTAACTTCTCTAAGATTTTTTAAGTTATTTCCAACTATTTTTCTAACATCAAAAGACTTATCCATATTAAATATAATATGTTTTTTTTAAGAATTTTAGTATCGCAAGTTGTGCTATAATATAGCTAATCATGCCTTATAATTTTAAATGTATAAAAAATTTAGAAGTATTAAATATAAAGGAGCAAAAATGATTAACTTTACGGAAGAAACAAAAATCAAATTTGAAGACCAAATTATGAGCATTGCCCAAGGCATATATGAAATTGAGGGATGCTGCAATGTGATTTCAAGTGCTGCAACCAATGAATTTGACCCTCCAAAAATTCAAGATATTGAAAACTCTGTTGCAATTTTAAAGGAATATGTTTTAAAAATTAAAGAAAAAACAAAAAACCACATTAAATATTGTGAAAATTTAGGAATACTCAATAATTAAATTATTTATTTAAACAACAATTCAAAAAGTTCTTTAGTTGAGTATATATCTTTTTGAATATGCAGTTTTACCCCCAGTGCTTTTTCAACATCCTTTACGGTTAAACCGTCTAAAAACTCAGTTGTATAAGGTCTTATCATTATTGAGGGAATTATTACATCCTTATAACAATTGCCTTTTAGCTGATTAATAAGGTCATTTGCGGTAATTAAGCCTGCAACATTAACATCTTTGCCCCAAAACTCGCTTTTTACAGGGTGTATATCAAGATGAATATTTTTTATTTTGTTTAGTTCCTCGGCAAATTTATAAAAAGCACTTAAAGCGCTGACAGAGCAGGCAAGGGTATATTCTTTCTTCTCTTTTACGTTTTTAGGCGCTTTCTTTAAGCGTTTATTAAAGTCATCAATTAAACATCTTAAAGAACCAACGCCGTCTTCAAGCTGATTAAATCCGTTGTAATATTTCTTTTCGGGTATTTCAAGCCCTGCAATCAGGAAAAACTCATCCGATACACTTGCAATATTTTTCTTTATTTTTTTATTAAATTCATCAACAATTTTAATAGTTTCAAGCGCAATTTCTTTTGTAACCTGCTTTAATTTTTCCTTTCGATACTTTGTTATCCCGACAGGTACTATTGCTATTGAGTTTAAAATGGTTTTATATTTCCATAAATCGTTTAAAGTTCGTTTAAGCTCATCACCGTCATTATATGAGGGGCATAAAACTACTTGAGTATTAATAGGGATTTCGTTTTCTTTTAAAAAATCAAGCTCTTTTAACAGGTTTGAAGCATTTTTATTATTAAGCATTTTTGCGCGCAAGTCGGGGTTTGTTGTGTGAACTGATACATATAAAGGTCCTAAATGCTGAGCTGCAATGCGTTCTTTGTCTTTTTTTGTTAAATTAGTAAGCGTTACATACGTTCCCTGCAGATAAGAAAGCCTGTAATCATCATCTTTTACGTATAAAGACTCTCTTAAACCTTTTGGCTGTTGGTCTACAAAGCAAAATATACAATTATTTGCACAGTGTTTTATTCTGTCAAATATTGCGGACTCAAATATAAACCCTAAATCTTCTTCAAAATCCTTTTCTATTTCAAAGCATTCAATCTCGCCGGCAGGAGTTTTTATTTCAAATTCAAGTTCTTCCGCCATAACCGCATATTGATAATCAATATAATCACGCAATTTAACCCCGTTAACATTTAAAAGTTCAGAACCCGCTTTTATTTCCAGTTCATCAGCTATGGAGTTTTTTTCTATTGCCGATATTATTGCAGGCATACTAATCTGCCTTTAATGCGCTTAAATAATCCGTTAAAGATTTTATTTCCTTTAAAGTTCTTGTTAACAGTTGAGTTTGATAATAATCAAGGTCTAAAAATTCATCATTAAGCCTGTTTTCAATTTCAAACCGATAAATTTCCATTTTTTTAGAAAAATCGGAGACAAATAATTTTCTGTCCTCGGCGGATAAAAATCCCATTGTTCCGAGCCTTGCCTGTAATTGAGAATAAAATAACGACGGATTATCGCTTCCCGCATTAAAAAATAATTCCCTAAAATACTCAACCCCTTTTTTGGTAATTGAATAATAAGAAGATTTTTTTCCGCCCTCCGACATTATTTCATTAACCGTAACGGCCTTTTCTTTCAGCAAACGCTTAAGCGCGGGGTATATTGTACCGATACTCGGTTTTGTAAATGCCCCAAATATTTCTATAATTTCCTTACGGATTGAATAAATAGTTTTTTCCCGTTTACGGATTATGTATAAAATTAAAATTTCAATCATTTTTTATTTATACCACAAAACAAAAATTTAGGCTGAATTATTAAAAAAATTTACTTGTTATCGCATATTATTTGTGGCACAATTTAATTGCAGGTATTAAGACATGACAGACTATAATTTAGTATATTTATTAGACGGTAAAGTTTACATTAATTTAACAAACAGCTGTACAAATAACTGTATATTCTGTATACGTGACATAAAAGATGATGTTGTTGGGGCTAATTTATTTTTAAATTCGGAAAATGTCAGCGCGGATGACGTTATTAAGCAATTAGAAGCGATAAAAGATAAACTTTCCGATGAAATCATTTTTTGCGGCTACGGTGAACCGATGTTAAAACTTGATGTTTTAAAACAAGTCGCAAAATATATAAAAGACAGATACCCTAATAAAAAATTACGCGTGAACACCAACGGACACGCTAATTTTGTATATAAAAGAAATGTAGTGCCCGAGCTAAAAGGCTTAATTGATGAATTTTCCGTAAGTTTAAACGGAGAAAACGAGCAGGAATATAATGAACTTTCGGTTCCAAACTTTGCAGGCGCTTATGAAGAAACAAAAAAATTCATAAAAGCCTGTGCGGATGAAAATATTGCTGTTACGGCAACAATAGTAGAGGGCTATAAAGACAGACATCTGAACTTAAAGAAATGTGAAGAAATCGCAAAAAGCCTAGGTGCAAAGTTCAGAGTCAGAGAATGGATTGAAAACGGTTACTCATAAAGGAAAGGATAAAATAAATGAACACTTTAGACAAAATTATGAAACCAAAGTCTGTTGCGGTTATTGGCGCAAGCACAAAACCGAAAACAATCGGTTCTGAGATTATGCAAAGACTTAGAGATTATAAATTTAACGGGAAAATCTACCCCGTTAACCCAAAAGGCGGAATAATCGAGGGATTTCAAGCATACACTTCAATTGAAGAAGTCCCGGGGGAAGTTGATTTAGCAATTATCGTTGTTAATGCTAAATTTGTATTGGATACAATTGACCAATGCCACAACAAAGGCATTAAAGGCTTATGTATAATTACTGCAGGATTTAAAGAAACAGGCGCAGAGGGCGCAGAAATGGAAAAGCAGCTCTTAGCAAAAGTTAAAGAATACGGCATGAGATGTGTCGGCCCTAACTGCTTAGGTGTTTTAAATACTCACCCAGATGTTATGATGGATGGTACTTTTGCAGAATCACTGCCAATCAGAGGCGATATCGGTTTTGTATCACAATCAGGCGCTTTAGGCGGCGGTATTTTAAACATATTAAAAGACTTAAACCTTGGTTTTGCTCAATTTGTTTCAATCGGCAACCAAGCTGATATTAACGCTGAAACAATGCTTGAATACTGGGAAAATGATGACGATGTAAAACAAATTCTTTTATA
>CANPWQ010000006.1 GCA_947584965.1 Candidatus Gastranaerophilales bacterium
AGAGGCGCTGCTTATAAAATATCAAACCTCTCCGAAGCCGAAAAAGCAAAAGGAGTTATTGCCTGCTCGGCAGGAAATCACGCACAAGGCGTCGCGCTTGCTTCTGCCCGCAATAATATCAAATCAACAATTTTTATCCCTGCAACAGCGCCTATTTCTAAGGTTGAGGCAACGAGGAAGCTCGGAGCGGAAATAAAACTTATTGACGGCGTTTATGATGACGCTTATAACGCTTGCGTTGAATACCAAAAACAAACGGGTTCAACTTTTGTTCACCCTTTTGATGATGAGGACGTTATCGCGGGGCAAGGTACTATCGGGCTGGAAATACTTGAACAACTGCCCGATGTTGACGCGGTTATTGTTCCTATCGGCGGCGGCGGTTTAATTGCAGGCACTGCTTTCGCTATTAAACAGGTTAAACCATCCTGCAAAGTATACGGAGTTCAAGCTCAAGGCGCGGGCAGCATGTATCAGTCTTTTGTCAATAAAAAAATTCTCGAACTACCCGTTGTTCACACTTTCGCCGACGGCACAGCAGTTAAAAAACCCGGGGCGCTCACTTTTGATTTGTGCTCTAAATACGTTGACGACATTATTACCGTTACGGATGATGAAATAGCCTCCGCTATCTTAGCTTTAATGGAAAAACAAAAACTCGTTGCAGAGGGCGCAGGCGCTTTGAGCGTCGCTGCCGCTATGTTTAACAAACTCCCGATTGAAAACCTTAAAACAGTCTGCCTAATTTCAGGCGGAAATATTGATGTTAATATTCTCTCACGCGTTATTAACAGAGGGTTGTTAAAATCGGGCAGGTTATCACATTTAACCATTGAATTGTTAGATAAACCCGGACAGTTAAAAGAGGTTTCCGCTATTATTGCCGACCTCGGCGCTAATGTTATCAGAGTCAGACACAATCAGGGCGGAGAAAATACCGATATTAACGATTGTTTCCTTAAAATATCAATGGAAACAAAAAACGCCGAACACTTTGAACAAATCCAAAAAGAATTGACTCGCAGAGGATATAAAATCACCTCTAATGTTCAGTAAAAATCTTGCTAAAATATTTATTTATCAAAAAAAAATAAAAAATAAAAAATCTGATAGCCTGTATTTCGTTTTGTTTTATTGCTTAACGACACGACATCAAGGCGGAGCGTCGCTTAGCGGAGCTTTGAGTGGAGTTTAGCAATATTAAAAACAAATACCGAGCAGAAGATTTTTTATTTTTATTTTTATTTACTTCTTTTTTATTTATTTTAATTAACAAATATTCATATAATGTGCTAAAATAGAATTATGGATAGAGTTGAAATACAATTAAAAAGTTTAGAATTTAAAATAAACACGTTAAGCAGTTTACGTAATACTTATATTAATATTGTAACAATTATTTGCGGTGGTATTTGCGGTTTATTTCTTTTACCGTTTAGCTATGTTCAATTATTGTTAATAATTTTAGGTATTTTTACAGCTTTATTTTTTATCACTTTAACTTTAAAGTGTATTAAAGAAATACAATTTATGTTATTAAAAATTAAGGAGTTTGAATAATGAATATAATATTAGGGGTTTTGTTTATTTGCGTATTAATTGCATTCGGTTATACTGCTTTTAAAAGCGTTCAAGTAAATAAATAATATTTATTCCTATTTACTCAATTACCCAGTGTTCAAGAACATCCTGACCGATATTGTCCAAAAATCTTGACGGCTTTGATAATACCATGCCCGTTGAATAATCATACATATCTATGGGATAAGTTATTGCAAGATGAGTTTTTGCTCGCGTTATAGCCACGTACATTAATCTTAACTCTTCTTCAAGCTCCTCTTGAGTATTAAATGAATATACCGACGGGAACCTGCCGTCTACCGCGCCTATTATAAATACAGCTTTCCACTCCAGCCCTTTTGCGCTGTGGATAGTCGATAAAGTTAAATACTCATCCTTTTTTGCACCCTCATCAACATCTCCGACAGAACTTTCGGGAGGCTCTAACGCTAAATCGCTTAAAAATTCCTCTAAACTTTCGTAGCCCTCGCTTAGTGCCGTAAAATGCTCTAAGTCCTTTTCACGCTTTGTATAATCATCATATTTATCCGCTAAAATCGGTTCATAATACTTTATTACGGATTTCACTATCTTTGAGGGCGAAAATATATCCTTTTGTGATTTATTGATTAAATCAATCAGCTTACCCACCTTTTCGGGATTTTTTACGGGGAGTTTTGCATTCCCCGTCGGATTTTGCAATACGGGCAAAAGTCTGTTTGCACTCTGCGCGCCGATACCGTCTATTAACATTAATATTCGCATATAGCTTATTACATCAGCGGGGTTTAAAATTACCCTTAAATGAGCGATAATATCTTTTATATGCGCGGTTTCCATAAACTTCATCCCGCCAAATTTACGATATGGTATGTTTCTTTTTGCAAGTTCAATTTCTAAATTATATGTCATTCTTGCGCTGCGAGCCAATACGCATATATCATTTAACGATATATTCTCTTCTTCGCTCAGCTCTAACGCCCTTTGAGCTATAAATTGAGCCTCTGTCGACATATCATTCGCACTTATTAATGCAGGTTTTATTCCGCTTTCAATTGTTGAATACAGATTTTTTGAATACTTTTCTTTTGCCTTTTTTAACACTTCGTTCGCCAATGAAAGTATGTTCTGCGTACTGCGGTAATTGCGCTCTAACTTTATTATTTTTGTGTTTTTAAACCGCTCCGGAAATTCAAGTATATTTTTGAAATTCGCCCCGCGGAAAGAATATATGCTTTGCGAGTCATCACCTACCGCCATTATATTATTATGCTCACTCGCTAACAGCTCTATTATCTGAGATTGCAAAGTGTTTGTATCTTGATATTCATCTACCATTATATATTTGTATTGGTTTGATATCTTCTTTCTTACTTCGGGATTGCATTCTAATAGTGTTCTCAAGTATAAAAGCAAGTCATCATAATCTAATATAGAGTTTTTTCGTTTGTATGCGTTATATTCTCTTATAATTTCATTTATTTTTTCGGTCGATTGCAAAAATTGAGGGTATTCGACGGATATTATATCTTCAGAGGGCGTGTCTTTATTTACCGATTTTGAATAAATATCCAATATCGTTCCTTTTTTCGGAAAACGCTTTTCGTGCTTTTCCGTTACGTTTGCCCGAATATGATTAATTATATCCTCGCTGTCTGTCCTGTCCGTTATCGTAAAGTTATTTTGAAGCTCCAACAGGGCAGAATATTTCCTTAATATCATATTCGCAAAAGAATGAAAAGTACCGCCCGCAACTTGTTCACAGCGCTCATCAAGGACTATCGAAGCGCGCGACAACATTTCCTGCGCCGCTTTTTTCGTAAATGTTAACAATAATATATTATTCGGGCTTACTCCGTCTTCTATCAAACGTGCTACCCTGTATGTAAGAGTTCTTGTTTTACCAGAACCCGCTCCCGCAATTACAAGTAATGCGCCCGTCTGCTGTTTTACAGCCTCCAGCTGTTCGGGGTTTAATTCCTTTTCATAGTCAATCTTATATACACGCTCTGTATTTACTCTTTTTAACGTGTATTTTTTTACTTCAATATTGTCCATGTTTTATATTATAATATATATTTACTTTATTGTTATAACAAATAATGTTTCGCGCTTTGTTGAATGAATAAGCTCTATATCAGACCCCGTCCGTCTCAATTTGCTTCTACAAATATAAAGCCCCGCTCCGCTTCCCGTTTCTTTTGTCGTAAAGTCCAAATTAAAAATCTTTTCAATAACATTATCGGGGATTTTTTCTCCGTTGTTTGAAATGTATATCTTTGCTCCGCCCTCATTTGCTCGAGCGCTTATGTTTACTTCACACCCCTTTTTGCACGCTTCTATTGCATTGAATATTATATTTGTTACCGCGCATTCTATGTGAGTTTTATCAGCATTTACATTTATTTGCGGAATTTCACCCTCTTTTATAATAATACCCGCATTTTCAGCCTTTTCTTTGCACATCCCGATTGAATGCTCTATAACCTGCTTTAAGTCTGTTTCAATTAAATTCGGAGCCGACATACATCTTAAATCATTTATTAATTGCGACATATTCTCTGACGCTTTTTTCACATTGCCGATTGCAGTATTTACGGAATTTTCTGTTTCTTCGTCAAATTTAATCCTCTCAAGACGCTTTTCGATTATTCTTGTGTATAAATTTACTATGGATAAATTATTTTTTATTTCGTGAGCGGTAAACTTTGCCTTTTCTTCAACAATCTTAGCAGTTTTTATTGTTTCATCTCCGAGCCCCTCTAAATTAAATTTTTCTGCTTCGGTTTTCATTTGCTCATCATTTAATTCGTCCAAAATCTGCGCAATTGCTCCTATTGAAGAATTTAACAGTTTATTTTCACGTCTGTCTATTGAATAATTAACGGTTTTTTCTTTTAAATTATCATTTGTATTATCAATTATTATCTTCAGCGCTTCATTTATTCTGCTTGAATTGTATAAAAGGCAAACTTCGCTGTAACCTTTTCTATCACCCGTATCATAATCCCAAAGCAATAATGCGGAATACCTTTGCGATAATACAACCGCAAATTCAGTATTTCCCCATATTTCTTCCTTCGATTTGTTTTCAATGCCCTCAATTACATTACTGTATGAATATATATCAGTACCCGAAAACATTAACCGCTTTATTACAGAGTCTTTACCTTTTAAATCTTTTAACCTTAACAAAATTAAACTCTGCATTTGTTGATTTTGTATTACGGGAGTCATTATTGCACGAAAAAGACCCGTTACGGTCTTTTCGTGATACTGCTTTTCGCTGTTTTCATATATAAATTGCTTTAATAAATTATAATCTTTTTTCATATATTATATTGCAATCTTTAGCTTCTTTCTGTTCATAAACCCGTTGTTTATTGCATATAAAACAGCTTGTGTTCTATCCGATACTTGCAGTTTTTGGAAAATATTATTTACGTGAGTCTTTACCGTTGTATCGCTTATAAAGAGTTTGTTTGCGACTTCTTTATAGTTAAAGCCCAATGTTAAAAGCTCTAATACTTCTTCTTCTCTTTGTGTTAAGTATTGAAGCAATGTTTCATTTAATGAAGCTGCTTTGTTTTCTTCCTTGAATGTTTTTTGGAAGTATTCGAAAAATCTTGACGATAAACCGCTCGGCAAATAAATCTTACCTTGCATTACTTCTTCTATGGCATATATTAGCTGAGCTGACGCCATAGTTTTTAATATATATCCTTTTGCTCCTATTTTCATTGCTCTAAATATTAAATCAGAATCATCATATCCCGTTAATGCTATTATTTTAGCGCCCGTTTCCAATCTTTCAATCTCATTTATTGCGGTTAAACCGTCTTTTTCCGGCATATTAATATCCATTAATACTATATCCGGTTGATATCTCTTGATTAAATTAATAGCCAAATTTACATTAGTTGCAGTAGCTATTACATCAAAATTGGTCTCCAAGTTGATTAACTCTCTTATTCCCATTAAATGGTCATAATTGTCATCAACAAGTATTACTTTTACTTTTTTTGTAAATTCCGTTTCTCTTCTCATATACACACTTGCGCTCCCTGTAATTCCATGCCCTACATTATTTATATTACATGCGCAATTTTTCTGACTCATCCATACGAAGATGAATAAATCTAAATAAAAAGGTTAATGTTTTATATTAATCCAAAGATTAATAACATAAAAATTTATGCCTTGATTTCCTTTTTCTTCTTGGCTTTTAGCTTTAACAAGTTTATTTTATTTAATTTCTTTTCGGACTCTTCTTTTTTATTCTCGGGTGCTAAATTCTCTTCATCTCTTTGCACTATTTTTGTATTTTCGGTTTCAGCTTTTTGTTCGATATGAGGAGAAATTTCTTCGTGCTTTTCATATATTACTTTTGCCTCGACCTTATCCCCGTTATATTCTATTTCTTCTATCTTGCCAATTTCAAACAGTCCGTCTTCATTTCTCGTTATTTCTATTATCGCAATATCAGATACACCAATTATATGCTCAGCAACATTTTCCGTAATATTGCTTTTGTTCATCATTATAAGCGCTTTTAAACTTTCCGTAATTTTTTCACCGCTTCTTAAATTTATGGGAAATATATACGACTTATAATCAGTCATCATTTTTTCAAATAATCTGATAATATCTTTTTCCGTCGGCTCTGTTATTATTAACCGATTGGCTTTGGAATAATTTATATCCTGAGTTAATTCCCTTAATACATCCACAACTTCATAAGACATATATTTTCGAATGTAATTACACGTAATTTCCCGCTCAACACTATTTTTGCATTGAATAAGTATGTTTTTTTCGTCTTGTATAATTTTTTTAATTATACTCTCTACCGATTTATTAATATTGAATATTTCAACTTCATCTCCAACCGCAATTTCATCATTTTTTTGGTAGGATACATCCGCCGCTTGCCCTTGTCCAAGCCTGTCTTTTAAATTCATTTCCCATCCTGCTCTATCATTATCTTAGCCAATGTTTTATAATCTTTTACGGTTTCTAATTCCGGATTGACATCCGATAACGCTAATCCTTTATCTAAAGCCGATGAAGCAGCTAAAAAGTTTTTCGTTATCTTCATAAATATTGGTCTGCCTAATATATGCTCAATTTCCTCCAGAATTTTTTCATCTTTCTTGGCATTATATTTGTTTAATATAACTCTTGTATATTTACTTTCCAATCTTAAATCCAAATGCTGTAAATGAACCTTTTCCGCCATTGATTTTGAGGCATCCATTACTATATATATATAATCGGATTTTAATTTTATTATTTTGTCAAGATCGTGCATCGAAGCATCATTGTCTATTATGATATATCTAAAATATTTTTTTATTATTGAAATAAAATTTTCCAATGATTTTGCATCTATATCATTTTCTGAATTTGATACTATACCTGTTCCTAATATATACAAAGAACTGTCATTGTAATGAACCAGCTTGCCCAGAGCCTTTGAAGCATTTTCTTCAGTTAACAAATTTATATACTGCATTGTTGAATACTTTACATTAATATTTAAAATCTGAAATACATCAGTCAATGAATTATTAAAGTCTAAAAGTAAGACTCTCTCTTTTGACAGTTTCGCCAGTTCATATGCCAAATTTACGGCAAAAAATGTTTTGCCTACGCCATGTTCTGCAGAAACTACCGAATATATTTTTGATGCCATCTTTTTATCCTTGTTCTTATTTGCTTCTTTTTTTATTCTTTGTACAGCGTTTATAAATTCACTTTTTACAATCGGCTTGTATAAAAATTCATCTGCACCCGCTCTTATTGCCTTTACTTGTATATCCGCCGATTTATCATACGATATCGTTATTAGTTTATTATTTCTATTATGAGCAATTTTTGATAAATTTTCAAGGTTTTTAGCAATTGTTTTATTAATGTTAACAATTATTATCTTTTCATTGTCATCATTGGGAATTAAGCCTTCTTCATATTGAGGGAACTTTAAAATTTTACACTTTATATCACATTCTTGTAAATAACTTTCAATGAGAGTCTTTGTCAATTCCTCTTCATCAAATATTATAAGTTGTATTTCATTTTCCATGAAATTTATTTTACTACAAGTAATTTACAATAGTCTACTTTTTTATGTGATAATAAAATATATGAAAGTTAAAATAATCGGAGCAGGGTTGGCAGGCGCGGAAGCGGCACTTCAACTCGCAAAAAGAAATATAAATGTTGATTTATTTGAAATGAGACCTGTTGCTCAAACAGGAGCTCATAAAACGGATTTGTTTGCGGAATTTGTCTGCTCTAACAGCTTAGGCTCTTTTGATATTACCAATGCTTCGGGATTACTTAAACACGAAATGCAAATATTAGGTTCAGAACTCTTGCCCGTAATTTTTGATTGTGCTATCCCCGCAGGCGCTGCTCTCGCTATTGACAGAACCCTTTTCTCTCAGCGAGTTACGGATAAAATTTTAAATAACCCGTATATTAATGTATTTAGAGAAGAAATTACCGATTTTTCCCCTGAAGAACCCGTTATTATTGCGTCAGGGCCATTGACCTCTGATAAACTTGCTGACTCAATTAAAAGTTTTCTCGGTGAAAATTATTTGTTTTTCTTTGACGCTATCGCGCCAATTATTGAAAAAGATTCCGTTAACTTTGATAAGGCTTTTTACTTAAACAGATATAACAAAGGAAGCGCCGATTATATTAACTGCCCGATGAATAAAGAGGAATATTTGAATTTTTATAATATTCTTACAAATGCACCAAGAATTGAACTTAAGTCTTTTGAAAAAAATGCTAAATTTTTTGAGAGCTGTCTGCCCATTGAAGTTCTGGCTTCTCGCGGGTTAGATACTTTAAGATTTGGACCGCTTAAGCCTGTCGGACTTGTTGATGAACGCACGGGGATTGAAAATTATGCGGTTGTTCAGCTTCGGCAGGATAATAAATCAGCAACATTATATAATTTGGTCGGATTTCAAACAAATTTAAAATGGGCAAGCCAAGCAGAGCTTATTCACTCCATTCCGGGGCTTGAAAATGCTAATATCGTCAGATACGGCGTTATGCACAGAAATACTTTTATTAACAGTCCTAAAGTCCTTTCATCCTCACTGCAATCTAAAATCAGCCCTAACGTATTTTTTGCGGGGCAGATTACAGGTACGGAGGGATATACGGAATCAATTGCTTCGGGGCTTTTGGCAGGAATTAATATGTCAAGATTTATTAATGATAAGCCACTTATTGAACTATCCTCCGATACTATGCTCGGAGCTTTAACTCACTATATTTCTTTCCCCGCTCATACTAACTTTCAGCCGATTAATTCCAATTGGGGGATTTTATCTCCTATTGATTTGGATAAAAAAATCAAAAAAAATAAAAAACTTAAAAATGAATTGCTTGCAAACAGAGCCTTAAATTCCATTAAGGATTATTTAAGTAACTTGTAAAGGGTTTATCTGCTTCAAAATAATATCCGCAGCCATCTAAGGGTTTGCCTCCGTTTATTAAAAATTTACTGTTTACTTTAGGATAATTTCGACACCCTAAACCCCTAAAATGATAAACTTTGCATAAATTATCTTCGCTTATTTCATTACAGGTAAATAATAATGCACCCGTTTCGTTTTTCCCCGATATATAAAAATTGTTATAATGCTTCTCCCATTCTTTTACCCGTTCAAACTGCTCTTTTGTTCTTATAGGCTCATCTTCAATATATAAAAGGATGTTTCTGCAGCATTTTCCACACCTTTTACAGCTTCCTTTTCTTATATATTTCGATGATAACAGCTTTTGAATATAATATTTAATATATTTTTTCATTAAATTACTGTAAACTCCTTATGAATAAACGGATAGTTTTTTTTGTTTAAGTAGAAAAATTGTATTATATACCGCCCCGGCCGCTGAATTACAATATAATTTTTATAAAAATTAGCTGATTTATCAATATATAAATCCTGCGTTTGATTAATTTTAAATCCCCAGTTTGTTGTCTTTTCGTCTTGCGACGATATCTGCATTCTAACACCTGCATACTTTAATCCGTCAGGAGCTATAATTGCATAATTTATTCGCTCTCCCGCATTAAATGTACGCTCTATTCTTGAAATATTTTCACGAGTTATTGCTCCCGTTGTCATTACCAATACGGGTTTTTCTTTACGCTTAAATCCGCTTAAACATATCAATGGTATTATAAGCAGTATTATTACAACTTTTTTTATCAAATTCATTACTGCTGTTTCACTTCTTCTGCGGGAAGTTTCTTCCTTAAATTATTTATCTTATTTTGCACATTGTTTTTTATGGTTTTATCTTGCGCATAAATAACAAATTTTTCATAGTTATCGACAGCACCCGCAATATTATTTTCTTTTTCATAAGCTAAACCCATAGCGTAATAAGCATAGGCATAATCACTTTTTAATTCGATAACTTCATTAAAGCTCTCTTTTGCAGAATATAAATCATTCTGTTCCGCTTGGCACAATCCTTTGTTAAAATACGAATCGGGATTTTTAGGATTTATTTTTATTGATTTATTATATGCAGCTATCGCTTCATCTAACTGTGACATACCTTTATATGTGTTGCCGATTTTTATATATATGTATTCATCATTCGGATTTATTGCGGCTGCTTTTTGGTACTCATTTAACGCTTCGGTATAATTCTTATTTTTATAATAACCGTCAGCTATTTCAACCGTATATTTAAATTTTTCGGTATTATCGGAATTTTGTGCGGACATTGCTTTTTCATACAATATTTTTGCTTCATCGGCTTTATTGTAATTTGTTAACGCTTTTGCATAAGATGATAATACTTCACTGTTATCGGGAGATATTTCCATTGCACGTTCATAATATTCCGTTACTTTTGTTTTGGAACCCAACTTTTCATACATATTTGCAGCAGCTATATATAATAACGGATTTTCATTATCCATAGCTATTGCATTATCATACATAGCGGCAGCTTTTCTGTAATTACCGCTATCTGCCAGCGATTGTGCATAAGATGTATATGCCTTATTCAAATATTCTTTTGCTGTTTTATTATCAACATCTTTTGCAAGTACATCTTTATATATTAATATTGCTTCTTCATACCTTTTTTGAGCGTGTAATGCTATTCCTTTATTTAATATATAATCTTGATTTGCAGGATCTTGTGCTATTAATGAATCATATACTGCAACCGCTTCTTCATATCGCTTATCCAAATGATACGCTTTTGCAAGTTCTTTTTGTATTTCTATATTCTTTGGCGCTATTATTCTACCTTGATTTAATACCTTTATGGCATTATCATAATCGCCTTTTTTAGAATATATTATTCCCGCGTTTATATATGCAACTTCATTATCTTTTACATCTTCCAAATATTTATTATACTGCACTAAGGCTTCATCATATTTTTCTTTATCCGCAAGTAAATTTGCATAATCAAACCTTATTGAATTAATATCGGGGTCTATTTCCAAAGCCTGTTTAAATTCCTCTTCCGCCAAATCGTCTTTTGACTGCGCAAGATAAACATAAGCTAAATTTGCCCGCGCCACATAGTCATTTTTATCTTTTAGTATTGCTTTTTTTAAGATATTTTCGGCATTATCATAATCGGATATTCGATATAAGGCAAGTCCGTAATTTGAGTAATCATCAAACTCATTTGGATTTTTTAAATATAAATCATTATATATTTTAACCGCATCATCGGGCTTATTCATCCTTAAATATATTGACGCCATATTTTCTCTTGCATCAACAGCGTCGGGATAATAATTTAAAAACATTTGATAATACTTAATGGCTTCTTCATCTTCTTTTAAATGAGTTTTTACGCTTGCCAAATTTAAGTAATTATACTTGTACTCGGGGAATATTTTCATTGCCTCAGAGTATGCTTCACTTGCATTTTTATAATCTTGCATTTGTTCATAAATATTACCAAGGCTGATATAAATAAAAGCGTCATCAGGTCTTAGTTTAAGCGCCTTTTTATATGCCTCCGTTGCATTTCCCCATTGGCTGAGTTCCGAATACATCCCGCCAAGTTTTGTATATAAAAGCGCGTCATCGGGGGATAATTTTATTGCATTATTTAAACTTTCAACGGCTTCCAAGTATTTTTCACTGTCAGCATAAGCACATGCCTGTTTATAATACTGGTTTGCTTCAGGAGTCATTGCAAATACAATTGCACTCATATTTATACTTATCAATAACGATAATAATAATGCCTTTATTTTAATGATTTTACCCTCCGATACTACAAAATTATTATCTTATGTAATCGAAAAAAAATCAATTAATTACTTTTCTTTGATAATCTTGCATAAACTCTTGAATTAATTTCACCGCCAATAAGAACTATTAATGAAGTGTAATACAGCCACACCATTAATATTGCAAAAGCCCCGATTGTGCCGTATACCTTATTGTATGCGTTTAAATTGCTTAAATATAAAGAAAAACACCAAGAACCAAGTATCCAAAAGAAGCTGAAAAATAAAGTTCCCGGCATTACGCTTTTAAATTTTATTTTATCGTTACCCTCAATACAAGGCAGTATAAAATAATTTCCAATCGCACAAAATGCCAAAGCAAGGTATGATACGGGCCACCTTATTATTGATATTATGTCTACGGACAATTTAGATAAAATTGTATACTGGAACATAAAATCAAGAAATACTTTACCCAAAACTATTAAATTTACTGCAAGAAATAGCAATAATGAATTTATAAATACCATTAATATTGACAATGTTCTTGTGTATATAAAACTTCTTGTTTCTTCTATGGCATAAGCGCGATTTAAACCCTTTATAATTACTGCAATTGCATTTGAAGCCAGTGCAATTGTAATTATAAGCCCGAATATTGCAATTAATTTACCCTGCTTAAATATCATAGCTTCATTTAAAGTATTCATTATTAAGCCTGCAACATCTTTAGGCGCAATATTCGTTATAAAGTTTAAAATTGGTGTAATTAAAGTCTTTTTTCCCATCCAAGCAAAAAGCGAAGTTAAAAACAAAAGGAAAGGAAACAAGCCCAAAATAAACCAAAACGCCATTTCTGCGGCGACTCCGCAGAAATCCTGTTCTATTATTTTTTTTACAAGAGATTCAATATACTTTCTCATTCCAATTCGCTTTGAACACGTGCTAATAACTTATCATAAGCAATAGCAACAGGTTTTTTTATGGTACAGCCTGCTGCAAACGAGTGGCCGCCGCCTCCGAAATCCGTTGCTATCGAAGTTAAATCTTTTGTTTTACTTCTTAAACTTACTTTTGTATAACCTTCTTTTGTTTCTTTTAATATTGCCGCAATTTCAACATCTTTAGAAGTTCTTAATACTTCAACAATTCCCTCGGTATAATCATCTTCAGCATTAAATTTACTCATATCTGAACGGGTAATTTTAGAAAATGCGATTTTTCCATTGTTATAAAAAACGGTATTACTTACAACATAGGCTTGAAATTGTACCATTGATTGAGGTTTTGTTTCATAGCAGGCTCTATATTCTTTCGTGGGTGATACACCTGTTTTTACTAATTCAGCAGCCAGCATGAATGTTTCGGGTGTCGTATTTTCATACTTAAATCCTCCCGTATCCGTCATTAAAGAGGTATATATGCATCTTGCAGCGTCAAGCGGCACTTTCAATTTCCATTCTTTAAAGATTTTATATAATATTGCGCCGACACATGCGGACTCTGCATCTATTATATTTAAATCTCCATATCCGATATTGGTCTTATGATGATCAATATTCACCCTATACACTGCATTATCAAAAATTTCGGTTCCAAAAACCAGACGGTCTTTTGCTGCTACATCAACGGCAATAGCCAAATCATATTTTTTTGATTTATCAATTTCAGCAACATCAATAAATTTTTCATAATTTGGCAGATACGAGTACATATTGGGCAATTTTCCAACAAATACGGAATCTGCCTTTTTATTAAAATATTTGTCCAATATTATATTTAATGCAAGATTTGAGCCTAATGTATCCCCGTCGGGACTTACATGAGAAAAGATTATTATACTTTCCGCGCCCTCTATCTTGCTTTTTAACTCTTGTAATTTATTTTCCATACTCTGACTCTTTAGTTCATGATTTTATTATACTATAAACTTACGGTCTTATTAAAACTTTCAGTGCTTTTCCGTTCATGTGCTTTATTAGGGCTTCTTCCGTTCTTTCTAAGGGTACCATATCGGTAATTAATTTTTCAACAGGCACTTCACCCGACGATATCAACCTTAATGCTTCTCTGAAATACAAAGGAGTATGGTGAAATATACTTATAACTTTTATTTCATCATAGTGCAGCCTTCGTGTATCTATTGACACAGATGTTCCGGATTTACATCCGCCAAATAAATGCACAATTCCGCCCCTGCGGACAAATGTAAACATTCTCTCCCATATTTCGGGTAACCCTACACACTCAACCGCCACATCAAGCCCCTTTTTTCCGTCCGAAAAATCTATAAATATTTTTTCGGGATTTTGGTATTTTGTAAGGTCAATTATTTCATCAGCCCCGCCAAATTCTTTTGCCATTTTAAGTTTCAGCGGATTTCTGCCTGCGGCTATAACTCGCGCACCCTTTAGTTTCGCCAGTTTTACAAACATAAGCCCGATTGGTCCAAGCCCAACCACACCTACTGTCTGCCCCTCTTTTATTCCCGTTCTTTCAATTCCGTGAACAACATTTGCAAGCGGCTCCGAAAATGCCGCTTTTTCATAGCTTAAATCATCGGGTAATACTATTAAATTTCTTTTTACTATTGATTTGGGTATATTTATGTATTCTGCATAAGCACCGTTTAAAAATTCCAAGTTTTCGCATAAATTATACTCGCCCCGTTTACAGAAAAAACATTCTCCGCAAGGTGCAGAATTCGCCGCAACGACTCTATCCCCGACTTTAAATCCTGCAACATTCTTTCCTGTTTTAACTATTTCGCCTGCAAATTCATGCCCGAAACCTGATGGTATTTTTTTTATCAAAACAGGATGACCGCGCCTGTATGTTTTTACATCGGTCCCGCAGGTAAGCGCAGCTTTTATTTTAACCTGCACTTCTCCCTCTTTCGGGTCTTTTATGTCAACTTCCTCATATTTTATGTTTAACGGCGCATAAAACTGTATTGATTTCATTTTCATAATTTTATATATGCTTTCATTATTTTATTTGACAGTGTATCATTAACCGCATCGTTTAATCCCTCAAGCGGATATTGAGTTAATAATCCTTCCGTTTTAACTTTTCCTTCTTCAAGCAGAGCCATTGAATCTTCTAAATCCATGGGAGATGGCGAGTAACTACCGATAATATTTAATTCGCGGTAATAAATTTCATTATTGCAAAAACCTTTCATGTCGTCTTTTACGCTTGAGAATACAACAATCGTAGCTCCGTCACGTGCGGCTTTTACTGCAAAATCCAATGAAGATGAAGCCCCTGCGGTTAAAAATACATTATCAAAACCGTAGGGTGCAGTTTTTTTCATTTCAGTTAATGTACTTTGTACATCTTTCAATACAAATGATTTATCAAATCCGTATTTTTCGGATAAACAAACTCTGTCATATATCAAGTCACAGCCGTATACGGAATTTCCAAATACTTTTACAGCTTCTCCCATTAATATTCCGACTGTTCCGAGCCCTATTATAAGATTTTTAGAATTATCTTTTACTTTTGCACGTTTTACGGCTCTTATACAGCACGCTAACGGTTCCATAAAAGATGCTTCCATATCACTCAAACTTAAATTTACATGAAATACCGTATTTTTAAGATGTTCTTCACTGACATATATAAATTGCGTAAACCCTCCGGGGATTATATTTGTTTCTTTAAAATGACGGCACATGGAAAAATTTCCGTTCCAGCAGTATGTACAATTAAAACAAGGGACATGATGTCCCATTGCAACCTTATCCCCGATTTCAAAATCGGTTTTAGAATTTATTTCTACTATTTCGCCTACAACTTCATGCCCTAATACATCACCGTTTTTGGCTTTCCCCGTTCTGATTTTTACAATATCCGAACCGCATAATCCGCACCCGATAACTTTAATTATTGCCCCCTCACCATACTCTTCCAGCTTTGGAGAGGCAATATTTTGTATTAAAAATTTTTTATCCTGTAAAACTGCTGCCTTCATTTTTTTATAATCCTTTTTCAATATTTTAAATCAAATTATTTTTTTTCAATATCTTTTTATCATATTCATCTATTTTTCCGTTTAAAAATTTTTCAAATAAATCGGGGCGTTTTTCTTTTGTTATTATAAATTGCTGCAATCTTCTCCATTCTTTTATTTTTTCATGATTACCCGATAAGAGAATTTCGGGGACACTTAGCCCCATGTATTCTCTCGGCTTGGTATAGTGAGGATACTCTAACAATCCGTCCGAATGGGAGTCATATTCCGCAGATTCATCATCCCCAAGCACGCCTTTTATTAATCTTGTTATACTGTCAATTATACACAAAGCAGGATATTCACCGCCTGTCATGACAAAATCACCGATAGAAATCTCCTCGCCCTGCGTTATTTCTATTATTCTCTCATCAAAGCCCTCATAATGTCCGCATATAATGATTAATTGATTTAATTCGGATAATTTTAAAGCCATATTTTGGTCATATTTTTTCCCTTTTGGCGACATTATAATTGTTTTGGTATTCGAATTTTTTGATATGCTGTTATAAGCGTCAATATACGGCTGGCAGCTTAAGAGCATGCCCGCCCCGCCTCCATAGGGAGTATCATCTGTTTTTCTGTGTTTATCAAGGGTATAATCTCTGGGGTTTATTGCATTTATGCTAATTATTCCCTGCGAAGCCGCGCGTTTTATAATACTGAAATTACAACCGCTTTCTATAACCTCGGGGAATAAAGATAAGACGTCGAATTTCAATTTATAAGCCCCTCAATATTATTAACAACAATTTTTCTGTTTTCAAGGTCAACTACCGGCACAAGGGCTTTTACGAACGGAACTAAATGGTCTTTTCCGTTACCGTCTTTAATTGAGAGCAAATCACCCGCAAGGTTTTCACCAACCGCACTGACTGTTCCAATATTTCCGCCGTCCTCATCATACACATCCATACCGATTAAATCACTGATTAAGTATTCATTATTATCTAGGGTATTTTCAACTTCGGATTTGGGAATGTAAATTTCACAGCCTTTAAATTCTTCTACATCGTTAACAGTGTGCATTTCTTTTAATTTTATAATTGCAAAATGCTTATGAAAGCGCACCGATGAAACATTCATTTCGGTATAGTCATTATCTTTTTTTATATAAACTTTTTTTAAAGACTCAATTTGCTTTTCTCTGCCCTTAGAAAAGCCGGCTTTTATTTCCCCTTTAATTCCATGGAAATTTAAAATCTTAGCTACGGAAATTAAATTTTCAAACATAATTAATTATTCTTTTTTTGTTCGGGTGGAACATCATCACGATCTTGGTTCCAACGATCAAGCCCCATTTGTTTTCTGATAAGCCCGATACCGACATGAACTCTCCATTCATCCATTCTGAGCTGAGCCGCTATAATTTTATGACAACCGATAGGGGGTAAAGGCAATAAAGGTTCATATAGATTTTTTATTGCAAATAATTGATCGGGCGATACCGCAAGTTTTCTCTTCGGGAACGGAAGTTTTGGCAGCATTAATTTTTGACGCACCAAATTAATTCCGAAAAATACTTTTCTTGGTTCTAAATCAATAGCCTGCCCGATTATTTCATGGATATCGGGATTAGGAAGCGGAAGAGCCTTTTTATAAAGAATTTCTATTTGCTCAATTTGTTCTTTGCTGACAAGCAATTGCTTTTGTTTTTGAGGTTTTCCCTTTCCTGCGGGACGTTTATTGAAACCGCCTCTGTTATTATATCCGCCTCTGCGCTGACCGTTATCATTTCTTTGTTTATTATAAGGTCTTTGAAATCCGCCTTGATTTCTATTGGGTCTGTCGTATTTGTTATTTTGATTTCTGTTATAATTACCGTTATGTTCCTGCCTGTTTGGGCGGTCATAAGCGCGCACTCTTTGTTCTCTGCCCTCATCAGAGCCGAACGAATATGAATTTGCAGGCTTTGCTTCCGATTGAGCGTTTACATTAGCCGCTTCCTGCGATAATCCTTCCGTATATTTTTTATCCGAATACAAACAATTCGGGCAAATAACTCTTTTCGGATTTTTTGTTTCAAACTCGGCGCCGCACTTAATACACTTATTTACGTACATTTAATGTCCCTTTTTCTTACGCAAGAACTTAATCTCTCTCCTGTCAGGATGTCCTTTTAAAATTCAATGTTGATTAGATTTAATTCTACCGATTACAATTATAAATGATTTAAATATTTTTGTCACTAAAATATTTATATGAATTTACAGTATTATTTTAATCATAAAATAAAAACATGACAAGTATTTTTTATTATGATTTCATTTTTGCACTTAATTGACCGCAGGCGGCGTCAATATCCGCGCCCCTTTCAAGCCTTATCGTTACTTTTTTTCCCGACGCTTCAAGCAGGTATTTAAATTTTAATATATTTTCTTTGACAGGTTTTTTATACGGACTCTTTTCATTTTCATTATAAACAATCAGATTAACATTGCTTTTTAATTTAGCGGTTGAAATTGCAAGTTCTTTTGCATCCTCGGCAGAATCATTTATACCTTTCATTAATACGTATTCAATAGTTACCCGCCTGCCTGTTTTTTCGGTATAGGATTTTAATGTTTTAATTAAATCATCATATTTGTATTTATTGGCAACAGGCATTATTGCTTTTCTTTTTTCCTGATTTGGAGCATGAAGTGATATTGCCAGTGTTGATTGAAAATCCAACTCCGCCAGTTTATTTATTTCGGGAATTAATCCGCAGGTGGACACGGTTATTCTTCTTGCACCAACGACAAAGTTCTCGCGGAATATTTTAATTGACTCCGTTAAATTATTAAAATTTAACAAAGGTTCACCCTGCCCCATATATACAATATTCGTTACTTTAAGCCCCGTATCTGCCTGTATTAAATATATTTGAGATATTATCTCCTCAACCGTTAAATTACGTTTAAACCCTAATTTTGCGGTAGCACAAAAGCTGCACCCCATAGGGCAGCCTACCTGTGTGGATATGCAAGCCGTAAGATTTGCTCTGTTATCAAAGCGCATTAATACAGCCTCTGCAAAATTTCCGTCTGAAAGTTCAAACAAAAATTTCATAGTGGAATCTTTGCTTATCTGCTTTTCTTTTATAACAACCGATGTAATTTCAGCTTTCTCCTTTAGAAATTCACGCGCGCTTTGCGGTAAATCTGTCATATTGTCAAAGCAATCCGCCGATTTTAAATATATCCAATTAAAAACCTGCCTTGCCCGAAACTTTGATTGACCGTTCTCAATCATAAAATTTTCAAGCTCCGCTATTGTTTTTCCTATTAATTTGAACTTTTCCATATTTTAATAATATCACAAAAAGTAACATTGTATTTGTAATTAAAAATGTTCGTGGTAACATATTTATTGATATATAAAAGTCAAGGAGAAATAAATTGAGAACTTACGAATTATTATCAATAATCAAACCGAATATTGATTCAGAAGAATTTGATAAAGTTTGCGCTAAAATTGAAGAAACAATTACTTCTTTAGGCGGAAAAGTTTTATCAACAGACAAAATGGGCAGAAAAAAATTATCTTATGACATCAAAGATTACCGTGACGGATACTTTGTTGTTCATAACTATGAATTAGAACCCAATCAAGCTGATAAATTCAACAGACAATTAAGATTAAACGAAAATATCTTAAGAATAATGTTAGTTGAAACATCGGAAGTAAAAGCATAACTCGGAGAAAAATATGTCAATAGCTAAAGCAGTATTATCAGGTATAGTTTATAGAACACCCGAAAAAAGATTTACGGGGAATAATATACCCGTTACATCATTTACTTTAAATATTGACGAAAAAGAAATATCACTAATAAGAGTTATAGCACGCGGCAATCTGGCAGAAACGCTGGAACAAGCCGTTTCTAAAGGTGATAAGATTGTTGTTGACGGCAGACTTCAAATTTCTTCCGTTCAAACAGAAGAAGGAACGGAAAAGAAAGTTATGGAACTTGATTTATCAAGTTTTGAAGTTGTTTCATCATCAAACTCTGTATCGCCATCAGCTTCTTCCAATAAAACATCAGACGAAGTAGTTAAGTTCTCTGAAGTAGAGATGAATGATGTTTTAATCGGTGAAGAAGAGATACCGTTTTAGAAAGAAAAGGAAAAAATTATGGCAAAAGAACAATCAGACAAGAAAAAACGTAAAAATTGCAGTTTCTGTGCGGACAAAATAGAAACTATTGATTACAAAGATGCTCAAAAGTTAAGAAAGTACTTAACCGAAGCAGGCAAAATTCTCCCGAGAAGAATAACAGGCACCTGCGCGGAACATCAAAGAATGCTTGCAAAAGCTGTTAAAAAAGCAAGAGAAGCATCTTTATTATGCTATGTTTATGAATCATAAACACTAATGAATATTTTAATAAGCAAAAGAGAACTTTATAAAAAGTTCTCTTTTTTATTGTATAAAATCAGTCCTTAATTATATGCACACCGGACCTGGTTAACACATTTGTATAAGTATTTGTCGGTATAGGGCTTCTATAATACCCGTAAGGATTAGCATAGGAATTAAAATTTGAATAATTATGATTATGCCCGAGTCGCGGAGACCTGAAATTATGTCTGTGACTTACAGAATTAGGATATTTATTTTTTCCGTACAGAAAGTCGTTGCGATTATTAAAAAATCCGTTATTATGATAAGTATTATGAAAAGGGCAATATCCGCCCGAAGTGTTCGTATAATTCATAAACCCGTTTCCGTAAAAATCATTAACGTATCCTGTTGAAGTTAAGGGAGGAGTAAACCCTGTTAAGGCACCGTTTGAAAAATCATCAGACAGGTTATTTAAAAATCTGTTAATTATACCTTTTTTTTCTTTCGGATAATAAGTATTATCGGGTTGATAAACAGGAGGCAGGGCAGATGAACCTATCATTTGAGATATCATATCAAGTCTTGAGTCAATATCACCCGATTGCGTCATTCCGAACAAATCCGTTTCAAGTCTCATTAACCTTGAAGCAAGACTGTCATTTTCAAAACTTTGCCCGTATTTTACCATTTCCAGATTAGAAAGGTGTTCGGGCGAATAACTGTAAACCGCTGCTTGCAGTGATAAAAATATCATAAAAGAAATTATTATTTTTCTTAGCATTTTCTTCTCTCCTATTGCAATATAGAGGGAAGTTAAAATGTAGGAAACAGACAACAAGCTAATATTTAGAATAATTATTCCAAATTCTTTAAAATAAAGATAGTTTCGTTAACATTATTTAAAAGCGCTTCCATTTTAGCTTCTATATTTTCTTTAGTATAAATATTTTCGTTTGAAGTGTAGGGAATATAACTTTGGAATTTTTGAGCATTCATTCTGAAATTAGCAACCTCACGAGCTTGAGCCGATAAAGTATTTAATCTGTTGTAAGATAAATAATTGCTTTCCGGCTTTCCTTTGTATTCGTTTGTTATATATGCAACATTGTCAATCAAATTACTGACGATAGCATTAAATTTTTGTATATTTCTGTCTGTATTTAGACATTTTCTTAATTTTTCAAGAATAAGGATGACAGCATTAACATCTTTAAGATAATCCGTTGTTCCGTCTTTTTTAATAATAATATCAACATAATTTTCATTTTCACGCGGAACGGGTTTTAACTTTTCCTCATTTTGTTTATCAAGATCCTCAACAGAATATGGAGCCTGCGCATTTTCACTGCTTTCTTTTCTCAAATAATCAAATTCCGCTTCAATATCAGGCAGAGTTCCTACATACCCCGCACCTGTTGTAAGAACTACTGTAATTATTAAAAATAAAAAAGGCATTATCTTTTTCATACTTTTATTATACTGATATTTTTTTGAAAGTGAATAATTATATGAAAAATAAAAATCCGTTGCAAAAATTAATTTTCCGATTTATAATAGAGCTATGAGCAAGTTTTTACACATTTTTTCAGATTTTTTTAAGTCCCTCAAACTCACGGGGGGGGGGATTACACCCTTAATTTTAAGTGTAATTCGTTAATTCATGGATTTTTTAGTCGTTTTAACTCTTATTTTAACATAAACAATAATTATACTCCCGTTTTAAAAACTGATGGTCGTGCGGTTTTTGATTATGATTTCTTAATGAGCCTTAACGAAAATGATTATCCTTTTTATCTTTCTCAGGCTTATTTTGTCAAAACAAGTCAAAAACTTAATTTAAAACACCCTAAAACTTTAAACGAAAAAATACAATGGTTAAAATTATTTGACAATAAGCAGCAAAAAAGCGAACTGACTGATAAGGTTTTGGTTCGCAATTGGGTTAGGGAAAAAATTGGTGATGAGTACTTAAAACCTGTCCTTTGGATTGGTGATAAGTTTGACGATATCCCTTTTGACTCCCTGCCCATTTCTTTTATTGTTAAATGTAATCACGGCTGCAAGTGGCATTTTGTGATTAAAGATAAATTTAGATTTTTAAACGAAAAAAGGCTGTTTAATACAATAAAAATGTACACGGATAACTGGCTACAACAATCTTTTTTCGGCTGGAGCGACTTTGAAACCCAATACTTAAATATTAATCCTAAAATTATTATTGAAGCTCTGATGTTTGATGATAACATCAATTATAATAATGAAATTGAAGTATGGTGTTTTAACGGTAAACCTAAGATTATTCAAAATGTTCATTATAATATTGATAAATGTTGTTATTATTATACATTCGATGAGAATTTTAACAGTATTAACTTTAAGATTGCCGGACAAAACGAATTCTGTGAACCTAAAATTGATGACAATTTTAAAAAAGCTGTTGAATTAAGCAAAATTTTAGCTGCTGATTTTAAATTTGTCCGCGTTGATTGGTTAATTTATAACAATAATTTGTATTTTGGTGAAATGACATTTACGCCTTATTCCGGATACATTTTCTTTAATGAAAATCACTATGAATTACAGCATAAATTTGGCAGATTATTAAATTTGAAAGGAGATTAGTATGTCTGATAATAATAATGACAATTCTACAGATAATTTATCTGTTAATGAAATTAACGAATTTTTTGAGGATATTATCGAAATATCTGATGATGCCGGTAAATTTATCGCAATAGGGAAAAGTACGCGTTGTTTGAAAAGTGGTCCTTTAACTATGTCAGATGGTGGTAATTTGGGTAACACGACATGTTAATAATTCCTAATTATATATGTACAAAAGTATATAATATTGATTCTCCCCCATATTCTCTCAGTTTTATTACTGATGTAAAAAACAACAAAGAATATATACTTAAGGGGGGAATTTCTAATTTATGGGAATTTATTGTTAATTCTAAAGATTATGACTTAATCTGCAAGTTTGCCATTAATAATAAACTCGACAACATTCTTGATGATTTTTTGTTTCAGTTAAAACAAAAAAAATTAATTTGTACTGACTTAAATTTTCTCTCAGAAAATTCTGTTAATTTACTTCCCGCTATTTATTTTAACAGTGAAAATTACTCTTATTATATTAATTATAAAAATAATTTTTTACTCAAATATAAATTTATTGAAAATTTGTACCTTGTTTTAAACTATAGATGTAACCTTAATTGCAGACATTGTTGTAATCCTAAAAATATGGATCAATTTTTTATTTCCTTTGAACAGGCTAAAAAAATTATTGATGAGGCAGTTGAACTTGGAGTAAGCGAAATTTTAGTTACCGGCGGAGAATGTACTTTAAATAAGGATTTTTTAAATATTGTTAAGTACATTAAAAGTAAATATTTAAGATTAGTCATTTTTTCTAACGGGCAAAATTTTTATGATAATGAAGATTTATTTAACTCTATTGTTGATATTTATCCCTCTCTTATTCAATTTTCATTATACAGCACAAATCCGCAAGTTCACGATAATATGACAAGGGTTTCAGGCTCTCATCATAAAACTTTATCGGTTTTAAAAAAGTTTAAACAAGCAGGTATAAATGTCGGTATAATAAATTTTCAATCCACATACAATAAAAACAGTTATGCAGAACTTAAAAAGTTTGCTGATTCATTAAAAATAAACTGCGACACCGGCTGTTCTTTTATTTACAATAAAGACAACAATAATCTTGATGCGGCACTTTCTGAAGAGGATATGGTTAAGTATTATACCCGGCGTTACCCAACTTTATTGGATTTAGAACAAAAATACAAAAAATTCAAAAAATCAGATAAAAAAATCTGCCAAGCAGGGTATAATTTAATCAGCGTGGAACCTGATTTAAGCGTTACCCCTTGCTCGTACGCTAAATATTCCCTTGGCAACTTGAAAAACACAACACTTAAACATATTAAAGAAAATGCTCTTCCTCAATTTCTAAAATTATATACTACAGAAAATTTAAAAGAATGTTTTAACCATGACTACTGCCAATATTGTTATTATTGCTTAATGAATACTACTTTAAATAAAGGTTTTCTAAAAAAAGATGAAATGCTTTGCCGTGACGCAAGAGCTATTCAAAAAACTTTTTTATTACATCAGCAAAATAAGTCCTGTACTCTACATTAATTTTATATAATTCCTTTGCAAAATAAATTTTTTCTATTTATAATAGAGTAATGAGTATGTTTTTAAGGTAAATGTTTGAACATGCCGGATATAAAATTACCCAAATATATTATTTCTAAAACTTATCATATTACCGACAATAATTTGTCATACAGTTTTATAGCAGATGAAAAAAATAGCATTGAATATCCGCTTAAAGGCAAATTATCCGATCTTTGGGAATTTATTGTTAATTCTAAAGATTATGACTTAATCTGCAAGTTTGCCATTAATAATAAACTCGACAACATTCTTGATGATTTTTTGTTTCAGTTAAAACAAAAAAAATTAATTTGTACTGACTTAAATTTTCTCTCAGAAAATTCTGTTAATTTACTTCCCGCTATTTATTTTAACAGTGAAAATTACTCTTATTATATTAATTATAAAAATAATTTTTTACTCAAATATAAATTTATTGAAAATTTGTACCTTGTTTTAAACTATAGATGTAACCTTAATTGCAGACATTGTTGTAATCCTAAAAATATGGATCAATTTTTTATTTCCTTTGAACAGGCTAAAAAAATTATTGATGAGGCAGTTGAACTTGGAGTAAGCGAAATTTTAGTTACCGGCGGAGAATGTACTTTAAATAAGGATTTTTTAAATATTGTTAAGTACATTAAAAGTAAATATTTAAGATTAGTCATTTTTTCTAACGGGCAAAATTTTTATGATAATGAAGATTTATTTAACTCTATTGTTGATATTTATCCCTCTCTTATTCAATTTTCATTATACAGCACAAATCCGCAAGTTCACGATAATATGACAAGGGTTTCAGGCTCTCATCATAAAACTTTATCGGTTTTAAAAAAGTTTAAACAAGCAGGTATAAATGTCGGTATACTAAGTTTTCAATCCACATACAATAAAAACAGTTATCAAGATTTAAATACATTGGCAGAGTCCTTAGATGTAGGTTATATTGATGTCTGTTGCTTCATTTACAATAAAAACAACAATAATCTTGATGCGGCACTTTCTGAAGAGGATATGGTTAAGTATTATACCCGACGCTATCCAACTTCATTGGATTTAGAACATAAATACAAAAAATTCAAAAAATCAGATAAAAAAATCTGCAAAGCAGGGTATAATTTAATCAGCGTGGAACCTGATTTAAGTATTACACCATGTATGTACTCTAAATATTCTTTTGGGAACTTGAAAAATATAACTCTAAAATATGTTAAAGAAAATATTCTACCTGAATTTCAAAAATTATATACTACAGAAAATTTAAAAGAGTGCTTTAAATATGATTATTGTAAATATTGTTCTTACTGTTTAGTAAATGTTATGTTAAACAGTGAGTTTTTAAAAAAATCAGAAATGCTATGCCGTAATGCAAGAGCCGTTCAAAAAACTTTTTTATTACATCAACAAAATAAACCCTGTATTCCTCAATAAAATTGATATTTTACTTCAAACACATTTTAAATGTTGTATTCAAAAGAATAGAATTCTGCTGCATAGTTTCAACATTCCCTAAACTTGTACAATATTTTTTTTGAAAGTGAATAATTATTCAAAATATGATATTGTTGTGAATAACAAGGGAAAAATAATGAAAAAAATTATAACATTATTAATGCTCGCGGTGATATTATTCACAGGCTGCAGCAAAAAAGAGACAATAAGCAGATACGATGAAATAATAAAAAGAGACGTATTAATTGTAGGAGTTAAGACTGATTCAAAACCGTTTGGATACATCAGCTCTGTTACAAACAGCCCCGAGGGATTTGATATTGATGTTGCCAGATATATAGCTCAAGACATTTTAGGTAGTGAGCGTAAAATAAAGTTTGTAAGCGTAACTCCCAACACAAAAATTGAAGCATTAACCTCGGGAGAAGTTGATTTAATAATAGCTACAATGTCAATAACCCCACAAAGAGCGCTGCTTATTGACTTTTCACTGCCATATTATATTGCGGGGCAAAGCGCTTTGGTAAAAGAAGACAGTAATATACATACTTTTTCAGACTTAAAAGATAAAACAACAATAGTAGTTCTGGGTTCAACCGCAGAAAGGAATATAAGAAGAATTATTCCCATGGCAAAAATCATCGGATACAAAAATTATGAAGAAGCATTTAACGCTTTTTTAAACGGCGAAGCCGACGCAATAAGCACTGATGATACAATACTTTCGGGGTTTCTTCTTGACCATAAAGGGTATAGAATGTTAAAAAATAAAATTACAAAAGAAGCCTATGCCGTTGGCATTCGCAAAAGCGATGATGATAATGATGATAAATTAAAAAGAAATGTTAATGTAATTATAACCAGAATGCAAAAAGACGGAACTTTAAAAGACCTCAAAAATAAATGGCATCTTAAATAACTAAAAATCAATCCCGCACTCGGCGATAACGTCGATGAACTCTGATGAAAGCACTTTAGCAAATACTTTCGGATCAATCTGCGTTGCAATAAGTGCAAGCACATCTTGTTGTAAATCTTCAAACATGGGCATTAATTCTTTTGTTTCAAGCTCAGATAATGCTTTTAAAATCTCACCTTTTTCCATTTTTGAAAACGGAAACACTAAAGCCTCGGGATTAAACTCTTGCATTAAATCGGGTCTTTTATTCAATATTCCGTATATTATTTGTTCTTTTCCCTCACGCTCAAAGCTCAATATAGATTCCATAAACTTTCTATCCCCCATTGAGGCAAGATTTTTCATTATGGACTTTTTATCATCATAACAAGGTTGACCTGTCATATTCTCCATCATTTTTTGCATTTGAGCTTCATCAACTTCTTCAAGCGATTTCATTATTAAATCTCTATCAATTTTATCGGAGGTTAAAAACTCGTCTAAGAAGTCTTCGGGTATAATTTGCAGGAACTTTTCAGTGTCCATATTTTTCATAACGAGCTTAGACAGAGTCTCCGTTGGAAGCTCCAGCATTAATTTTAAAAGCCCCTCTTGGGTAAATATACTAAGCCCCAAAACAAGCTGCTCGGGTTCAAGCATTCCGATAAACTTTGTTAAATCGTCTTTATTCATATTTATAAGAATTAGATATCTGTTTTTCGGATTAATCAGCTGAAAAGCCTTAACAAGTTTTGTCGGATCACTTGTAATTTGAGTAAGAAAATCAGCCGCCGCTCTGTTCCCGCTCTCGGCTTCAATTTCCATGATTTCGGTGATACTTTTATTGCGGTACTGCTGAAGTTTATCAACACCGATATTAAAGTATCTGTTTAAATACAATAAGTCTAAATCTAAACTAATCATATCTGCCTATATCTTCGTTATATTTATATAAAGTTTTTTTTACCAAATAAATTGTATAAAATCATTCAATTGTTATAAAATTTTACATTATTTTTTAATTATTTTATAATATTATCGGGTAGATTATGAAAAAAATATTTTTAATTTTAACTTTATTTTTGTTCTTTGTTCAATGCAATTCCTGCTTTGGCGAGCAAAGTTTTGAAGAAAAGAAAAAAGAAATCATTGCACTATACAACTCTAATAACCTTGAAGAAGCGTATAAAATGAGCTCTGCCATTACCGAGGACAAAAGAGATTATGAAATTTGGTATCTGCTGGGTAATATGTCACAGGATTTCGGCAATGAAGAAAATGCTATTTTTTTCTTTCAAAAATCCATATTGTTAAAACCCGAATTTGATAAGGCTCATTATAATTTAGCCAATATTTATTTAAAAGAAAAAAAATATAACAGCGCCATTAACGAATACAAACTTGCAATTAAACACAAAAAAGATTTTGCCTATTATTATTATAATTTAGGCTGTGCGTATCTGGGGTTAAAAGATTATAAATCAGCAAAAAACGAGTTTGAAAAAGCAATAAAATTAAAATCTAATGAAGCAAATTTTTATTATAATTTAGCTTTCGCTCTAAAACAGTTAAAAAAAGATAAAGAAGCTAAAACGGCACTTGAAACATATAACAAATTGAAAGAAACAGACGGGATATAAAATGTACGATTATTTAAAAGGGACATTAGCGTCAAAACAAATAAACTCATACCGCGGAGCTTATGTGGTGATAGAAGTTAATAATATAGGCTATCTGGTGCATACTGGGAGAAGAACGGTTGAAAAGATACCTGACGGCGAAGTTAAAGTTTATGTATCCCTAAGCCATAAAGAAGACTCCATGAGTTTAACAGGGTTTTTAACAAAAGAAGAAAGAGATATATTTAACATACTGCAAAGCGTTTCGGGGATAGGAGTAAAACTTGCGTTATTAATTTTAGATGAATTTTCAATATCAGAGCTTATAGATATAATGATACGCGAGGATTTTAAAGAATTATCAAGAGCAAAAGGAGTCGGAGCTAAGGTTGCGCAAAAAATTATTCTTGAGCTGAAAGATAAATTAATTAATTGGGCAAATGTAACCCCTGTTGATGTTGCTGATATAGAAACTTCAAAAGAAATTAATTCCGATTCAATAGTTGAAGTTCAAAGCGTTTTAATCTCGCTGGGGTATAGCGTAAATGAAGCAAAAAATGCTATAAAAGAAGTATTAAATTACAAAAAAGATTGTACAAAGACTGAAGATATCTTAAAATATTCGCTTGAATATTTATCAAAGTTAGCGTAAAAGAGGCAGATTATGAAAATATTATATGCGGCATTTGAATTAGCACCGTTTACCAAAGTCGGAGGACTTGCCGATGTTATGGGTTCTCTGCCGAAGCATATCGAGGATAAAGATACTCAAATTGCAATATTTACTCCGCTAATCGGAAGTATAGATAAAGAAAAATACGGTATAAAAGAGCTTGAAAATTCAAGATTACAATTGCGCTTTGGTTATGCGGAATATGTTTTTACTCTTTCAATGTGCAAGCTCCCTCATACCGATATTAACGTATTTTTTATAGATAATCCCAAGTTTTATTCCTGCTTTAACTGCGTATACCCGCAAGGCATAGACAGCTGGTATGAGCAGGAAAGATTTATTTGTTTTTCTAAAGCCGTCTTAGAATATGCAAGAGCTCTAAATTTTAAACCCGATATAATTCATTGCAACGACTGGCACACGGCAATGATACCCGTTTGGTTAAAAACCTCATATAAAAATGATGATTTTTATAAAAATACAAAAACAGTATTTTCCATTCACAATTTGGCATATCAGGGCAGGTATTTCCCTGAAATTCTTGACTTTGCAGGTATCAGCAGAGATGAAGTATATCATCAGAACGGGCTTGAGGATTGGGGAAATCTTGATTGGATGAAAGGCGCAATTAATTATTCCGATAAAATAATTGCGGTATCACCCAAATATTCACAGGAAATCTTAACTTACGACTACGGCGAGGGTATGGATTGGACATTAAGAAACAATCAATACAAGTTAGCGGGAATTTTAAACGGTATAGATTACGACGAATTTAACCCGAAAACAGACAAATTAATTAATTATAATTATGATATTAAAAATTTAAAAAACAAAGAAAAATGCAAACAGGATATTTTAAAAGAATATTGGCTCGAATATAAAAAAGACCGCCCCTTAATTGCAATAATATCAAGGCTTGTTGAACAAAAAGGATTTGATTTATTAAAAGCCGTTGAAAATGAATTAAGAGAGCTTGAAGCGGATATAATTGTTTTAGGCACGGGTGAAAAGCGCTACGAGGACTTTTTCGTTTGGTTAAGCTACAATTCAAAAAACATCCGCGCAAAAATAGAATACCGCGCAGACCTCTGCAATAAAATATATGCGGGAGCAGATATGTTTTTAATGCCGTCAAAGTTTGAACCTTGCGGATTATCTCAATTAATAGCAATGGAATACGGAACAATTCCGATAGTAAGAGCAACAGGCGGGCTTGATGATACGGTACAAGCATACCCTAATGAAAATGCTGACGGATTTAAATTCTATAATTACAATGCTCATGAAATGCTCGGCACAATAGGCTATGCAATAAACACTTATAAAAACAAAAAAGAGTGGCAAAATCTTATTAAAAATGCGATGAGTGCTGATTTTTCATGGAATAAAAGCGCGAAGAAATATAAAGAAGTTTATAAATCACTGATAAACAATTAGTTTAATTCATCATAAGCTCTTTTAATTTCTTTAATATCCTGCCACATAAGCCACTTAGGACTACCCTTTTCACGTGAAGCATTTCTTAACAGGTACGACGGATGAAAAATAGGCATCATTTTTGAGCCGTAAGGGCCGTCAAACCACTGACCGCGAACTTTTGTTATTCCGCCTTTATCAGGCAAAAAAGTATTTAAAGCAACTCTTCCGCAAATTAATATAATTTTAGGCTTTAAAATATCAAGCTGTGCGTCCAGATACTCTTTGCAGGCAGATTTTTCTTCCGGCAAAGGGTCGCGGTTTTCGGGCGGTCTGCATTTTATTGTATTACATATATAAACATCTTTTTCTCTCGAAAGTCCTACACAATCAAAAATTTTATCCAACAGCTGACCGGCTTTACCAACAAACGGCTCACCTTTTTGATCTTCCCAATACCCGGGAGCTTCACCCACTAATACCAGCTTGCTGTTTGGATTACCCGATGAAAAAACAATGTTCGTTCTTGTCTTACACAGCGAACATTTTTCACAAGTTAAACATTTTTGTTTTATTAATTCCAATTCTTCCTGCATAAAATTATAATAACACAGGAACAAATATATTGTATTTTAATCTTATTTTTTGCAGTATAATTTAGAGGAAAGAATAAGGGTAGATTATTATGTGGAATTATTCAGAAACAGTTATGGATCATTACAGAAACCCAAGGAATGCGGGTTCAATAGAAAATGCCGATGCAATAGGCGAAGCAGGTTCGCTCTCTTGCGGAGATATGCTTAAACTATATTTAAAAGTTGATAAGAACGGAATTATAACGGATGCAAAATTTCAAACATTCGGATGCGGAAGCGCTGTCGCAAGCTCCAGTATAATGACCGAAATGATTATAGGGAAACACATTGATGAGGCACGTAAACTCACTAATAAGCAAATAGCGGAAGCTCTTGGCGGACTGCCGCCCGAAAAAATGCACTGCTCCGTTATGGGGCATGAAGCTCTTGAAGCAGCTATTGCTAACTATTATCACGAAGATGTTAAGGCAAATAGCGATGAAGAAATCGTTTGTCAGTGTTTCGACATTTCAAAATCATTCTTGGAAAATGAAATAAAAGCAAATAACTTAAAAACGGTTGACGAAGTTACCAACTATACTAAAGCAGGAGGTGCTTGCGGTAAATGCAGAGGAAAAATTCAAGAAATACTTAATGCCGTTAACAATAATCCTCAAGAAGCCCCGAAATTAACAAAAACTCAAATGATTATTAAAATTAATAATATCATTGAAAAATATATTTCGCCCGAATTAAGGAAAGACGGCGGGGATATTGAATTAATTGATGTTGATGAAAATGAAATAAAAGTTAAATTAACAGGCAGATGCCAATCTTGCAGCAGCGCAAATTTAACTCTTACTCATTTCGTTGAGGCAATGCTAAAAGAACATATTAATGAGAATATTAAAATTATTCAGGTGTAAAAGATGACAGATAAAAAACTTATATATTTAGATAATAACGCAACAACAAAAGTCGATGAAAAAGTATTGGAAGTTATGCTTCCGTATTTTTCACGGTATTACGGAAATCCGTCCAGCATATATGAGTTCGGCGGTAAAAATCAACGCGCAATTAAAGAAGCTCGCGAAACAATAAAAGACTTCTTTGGCGCTCGCAGCTCTAAAGAAATATTTTTTACCGCTTCGGGCAGTGAAAGCGCCAATATGGCTATAAGAGGTATCCTCAATGCAGATAAATCCAAAAATCATTTAATTACAACAAAAGTTGAGCATGCCTGTGTATTAAACCTTTACAAACAACTGGAGAAAGAGGGATATAATGTAACATATATCGGCGTAAATTCAGTCGGAGAATTAAATACCGAAGAACTTTATGCGGCAGTTAATGAAAAAACGGCACTGGTATCGTGCATGTATGCGAATAACGAAACAGGAATAATTTTCCCTGTTGAAGAAATTGCCCAAAAAGTAAAATCAATTAATAAAGATACAAAAGTATATGTAGACGCCGTTCAAGCCGCTGGGAAAATAAAACTTAATGTACAAAATACAGATATCGATATGATGGGAATTTCGGGGCATAAATTCCATGCTCCAAAGGGAATTGGTTCATTATACGTAAAATCTTCCGTACTGTTATCGCCTTTAGTTATAGGGGGACATCAGGAAAACGGAAAAAGAGCCGGAACTGAAAACGTACCATACATAATAGGGCTGGCAAAAGCTGCAGAATTAGCACAGGACGCTCTGCCTTACGAAGCTACAAAAGTAAAAGAATTAAGAGATAAACTTGAAAAGGGAATTTTATCTAAAATATATAACGCAAGATTAAATTCATCCGCATATAACAGAGTTCCAAACACAACAAATATAGGTTTTGAGTACATAGAGGGAGAATTAATCCTGTTAAATTTAGATGATATAGGTATTTGCGCAAGTTCTGGAAGCGCCTGCACTTCGGGAAGTTTAGACCCGAGCCACGTATTAAAAGCAATGGGAGTACCTTTTACCGCACTGCATGGTTCAATCAGATTCAGTCTCAGCCGTTATACGACTGAAGAAGAAATAAATTATACAATTGAAAAAATGCCTGAAGTTGTTAACAAATTAACCGCACTTTCACCGTTCCAAAAGGAATTGAAAGAACTTAAAGAACGTAAGGGCATTGTTTAAATTTACTCATCAAAGTATAAGTACCCTACAAGATTAAGGTCAATACTGCCATACATAAGCCTTATTCTTCCGTTATCTATAATTTCAGCATTACAAAAGGAAATACTTTCCTGCTTCAAATCCTCTTGTGTCTGCTCGGCTTTTACCGTTAAAATTCGCGTTGTACCTTGAGATAATTCCAACACATATTCATTATTTGCAATTTTATGGCACGATAATTTGTAATACCCTGGATTTATATAAATTCCATCATCAGAGTATGCCCTCATCGGTATCATTACCGTTAAAGTCTGGCTTAATTCGTTATCAGGGTCCTGAGATTGAACAAAATCTTTTAAATGTTCCTCATCATATCCGTGAGTTATAGGTGTAATCTGACTCTTAAATTTTTTCTCTTTTTTTGTCTTATTACGCTCTTTTAACATTTCAATTGTTTTTTGCAATTTTGAATCAGAAACGGGCTTTTGGTTTTCAAATCCTTTATTAAATACCTCGGTATTCTCACCCCAGTAACTCGATGATGATTTTTCTTCCGCACAATAAGTTGTGGGCGAAATTAGTAATATTAAAATTATAATAATAACTAACCGCATATTTATATATTACTAATTTCATCTTAAATGTAAAGAAATTTATGTTAATTTTTAAAATATATGTTATTATAGAATAGTCGATAAAAAGAGAGGTAATATATATGTCAAATTATAGAAATGCAGCGCTGGTTATTATAGCTATTCTTTTATTAGTTTATGCTTCACTTATAAGCATAGTACCCGCAATAAAGACAAGTTCTTTTAACATAAGGGATTTTGAGCAAAAATGCTATAATGCTACAAGCCTTATCACCACTATAGATTCGGTACAATATAAAGTCAAACCAAACTTGACAACAATAATTACGGTAAAAGATTTAGATTTACAATATATTGATTATCAACCGTTATTTTCAGCAAAAACAATAGAAATAGAAACAACACTTGCAGCATTATTCGGAAATACGTTTAACGTTAAATCTATGCACTTAAAAAACCTAAAATATGATGACCAAATTTTATCTAACGGTGAAAATAAATTAGCATTTCTACCCGGAGCATTTAACTCTGAAATTTTCGGTAAAAAATCCATAACAATAGTCCCCGGAGATGTAACAGTTAAGAAATTCGACATAAAATATATCGGACCTACAACTTATAAAGAAAAATTCATCAGAGAAAAAACATATTCAAAAGACGAAGTAAAAGAATTTTTATCACAATATTATTTTTCACACGTAAAAATAAAATAAGTTAAAAAGGAGAATAAAAATGAAAAAAACATTATTAACAATAGCATTAGCAGCAATAGTCGGTTTGGCATATACTAATATAGCAAACGCAGCAACAGTAACAGTTACAAAACCAACAGTTAAAATAAACTCTTCTTCGGAAGAATCTGCAATATCAAAGAAAATGAAAGAACTTGAACAAAAACAAAAAGATTTAGAAGCTAAACATGAACAAAACCAAAAAGCAGCGGCAGAGAAAAAAGCTCAAAGAGAAAAAGAAATGAAAGCTAAACAAGATGCCGTAAAAAGTGATATTGAAAAAACAAAACAAAATATTAAAAATCAAAATGAAGCAGTTAAAAACGATTTAAAAAAGACACAAGACGATATAAAAGCACAACACGAAAAACAAAAAGCAGAATCGGCTGCGAAAAAGAAACAAAGACAAGATGCAATAGACAGTTTTAAAAATTCATTTAAAAACTAAAATATAAAAAACAAAGGAAAAAGCCTCTTAATTTAAGAGGCTTTTTTTTATTGACATGATTATACTTTACACGCTAAAGTATAATTAAAGGAGGCATTAATGAAAAAAATATTATTTTTAATCGCAGTAACCGCATTATGTATTAATTTAATCGGCAATCAAGTATATTGCGCAGAAACAACAAAATCATCAAAAGCGGCAGAAGCAGTAAAAGATGCGACTGATAAAACAGTCAGTGCTACAAAAAAAATAACGAAAAAGACAGTTAAAGCAACTAAAAAAGGATATAAAAAGACCGTCAGCACGACAAAAGACTTAACCGATAAAACCGTTGAGGGTACAAAGAATATGTTTGATAACCTTAATCCAAATAAACCCGTAACATTATCGGAATTAGAAACTCAAGCACAAATTAGAACTCTTAAAAATGAAAAAAAAGGTATTAAATCAGCATATAATTCAAGAATTAAAGATATAAATGCAAGAATTAAAGCTGCTGAAGTTTCAACTACATTAAATGAAACTCAAAGACAAAATAAAATATACAATTTAACAAAAGAAAAAGACGAATTAATCAGCCAAAGAGATGCAGCAATTTTTAAATATGACAGTCAAATAAAAGAACTTAAATCAAAGAAATAAAAAAGAGGGCAAAAGCCCTCTTTTATTTTAAAGTTCATTGTCATTATACAATTTATAACCATCTTCAAATGCCTTTACTACCAATTTTGAAAACCGCTTTGAAGTTGCCCAGTAAGAAGTATGAGCACCTAAAAATGTTCGTCTGCTCTTTTCATCAGCTTTACTGAATACAAATCCTTTACGCGAGCGAATATTTAATATATCTTTATCTTTTAAATCATAATATGCCATATTATCCGAGGCAGGATACCCCATAGGGTCATCCGAATAATTAACAGTAAGCCAGAACATATTATTTTCAAGCAGATATTTATATAAAAGTTTATTATAGTAAGTCATAGGATTATCAGGGCTGTTTAAATCGGAATAAAACAGCAAAAGCGGACTCGCAAAATTTATTATTCCTTTAACGGCGCCATTGGGCGTACAATATTTTTTTGTATAATCATCTAACTTTAAATATTGTTCAAAAAAGATATCGTTTTGCACCGCAGGAATAAGCCTGCCATCCGCACCATATATGGCAAGCTGTGATTCAGTCAGCGCATCTATACAGGTATTATTGCATTTTTGCTTTTTTATAAACTTAATTAAATCATCTGATTTATATAAGGAAATAAAATAATCTTCCATATTAATATAAGGGAGTTTTGTAAAAAGATACTCATAAGAAATAAATGCCCCCGCGCTGTACCCCAGCAAAATAACGGATTTTCCCTGTTTATGATTTTTTAAAACCTGTTTATGCAAATCCTCCACAATCGGGTGCATATTTCGATAATGAGATACCCAAATTGCGTCATGAACATAATAAGCCAATAAGGCTCTTACTTTTTGAGCAATCTTTGGAGAAAATACCTTTGTTATTTTTAAATCTGCATCAACCGCCCTTATTTGAGCATTACTTTTATCTCCCCAGAAAAATGCCTCCGGAAAGTATGATATTTGATATTTTCCTTTTTCCAAAAGAACGCTGTGAATAAAATTTGAATTGTTAAAGGCATTGAGCATATTTTTATGCATTTTATTCATGCCGTCATAAAACCATTTTTTCATTTTTTTATCATTATTATTAGAACCGTTTATATAAATAAATTGGATTTCTGAATTTTTATCCGCACCAAATGCTGATAAGACCGTCAAAAACAAAAAAATTAACGCAAGATATTTTTTCATATCGTAATTTTACAATGTAATGTTAATTTTTTATATTGAATAACGGGTTAACATTTTATAGAAATTCAAATTTATAGTATGATTAAAATACTAAATGTAAGGATTTTTATATGAATATTTTATTTGGAATACTTGGAATTATAGCAATGTTATTAATTGCTTATTTAATGTCATACAATAAAAAGGCAATAAACTATAAAACAATAATAGTAGGATTAATATTGCAATTCCTGCTTGCGGTATTCATATTAAAATTTGAACCGGGGAAATTAATGTTTGAATATATAGGCAGATTTGTTGAGAAAATACTTGAATTTGCCAACGAGGGCGCAGATTTTGTTTTTGGCCCGTTATCCAACAGCCCCGAAATATTAAGAGAAATATTCGGGGATAAAGCATTTATGTTCGCAATGAAGTTAATTCCCGCCCTTATATTTATGATGATACTTGTAAATATATTGTATTATTACGGAATAATGCAGAGAGTAGTAGCATTTTTCGGAAGAATAGTAAATAAATTAATGGATGTATCAGGGGCTGAAGCACTGTCTAATGTAGCAAGCTCATTTGTAGGGCAGGTTGTTGCACAAATAATGATAAAACCGTATCTGCCGAATTTAACAAGAAGTGAAATCTTAGCGTCAATGACAGGTTCAATGGCATGCTTATCGGGCGGGTTAATTGCAGTATATGCGGGGATAGGAATACCACCGCAATATATGCTAGCGGCGTGCATAATGGCAGCCCCGGGAGCGCTTGTTGTATCAAAAATAATTTACCCCGAAACACTTGAACCTCAAACAAAAAATGATTTTAAAATACGAAAAAGAAGAACTGACGTAAATGTCTTAGATGCAATATCAAAAGGCGCATCTGACGGAATGAAAGTCGGATTAAACGTAATAGCCATGCTTATTGCACTTATTGCCTTAATTGCCCTGCTAGACTTCTTTCTTGGTAAATTCGGAGCTTTTGCTTATAACACACTGCATATAAATTTATCGTTTATGGGAATGGATATTGAACATCTTTCAATAAAAATGATATTCGGCAAAATATTCTCTGTTTTTGCAATATTAATAGGAATTCCTTTACATGAAGCCTCAACCGTAGGCGCATTACTTGGAACAAAATTTGTATTAAATGAAGCAATTGCATTTACGGATTTAACGGTTGTAAGACATTTAATATCGGAAAAAAGTTTTATAATAACAACATTTGCACTCTCGGGATTTGCAAATTTTACCTCAGTTGCAATACAAATATCAGGTATAGGCGAAATTGCACCAAATCAAAGAAAAAATCTTGCCAGAATGGGAATTAGAGCATTAATAGGAGGAACTCTAACTTCTTACATTTCTGCTTGTATGGCAGCAATTCTAATATAAACTAAGCATTTACTTTAAATTTTTTTGCGATTTCTTCATTAACTGCAGATTGTTGAACACCAAAGTCCGGATTAGTATATTTACCCAGCACAATTCTATGAATATTTTTAGCCCTTTGTGATAATTTTTTCAGCTGTGTATAATTTTCATAACTTTTAGTGTCAATCGGCAATTTTGAACAAAGTTTGCATTCTTTAATATAATAGCAGTATTGATTATTTTTTTCTTCAATATTTGCAGAAGAATGTGATTGTACCACTTGCGCTATCTGTTCTGCCGTTTCATCAGAAAACGGATGATAATAATATGTTTCTTCCATTTTTTTAATTTGCATTACAGTATCAAAATCTGTTTTTTGTGTACTTTTTCTCCAAAGTCCCTGAAAATTTATTGATGTATTATTTATTGCAGATACTTGCATAATTACCTGATTAGTTATTAACATTCACTCATTTTAAACAATGTAAAAAATAAATTTGCTATTTGTTTATGGAAAAATAAATATCTTTTAATCTTTTTTTACTAATATGAGTATATAACTGAGTTGTAGATACATCGCTATGACCTAAAAGTTCTTGCACAACTCTCAAATCAGCCCCGTTTTCAAGTAAATGCGTAGCAAAAGAATGTCTGATTGTATGCGGAGATATATCTTTTTCTATTTTTTTCCCAAGAGAGTTTATAAAAACATAAACATCCTGACGTGTTAATTTTTTACCGTTGTCTTTAATGAAACAATATTTAGTTTTAAGATTATATTTTTTAATTAAATAGTTCCTGTCATCATAGTAACTTTTTAAAGCGATACAAGCCTTTTTTCCTATTGGAACAATTCTTTCTTTTGACCCCTTACCCAATACACGTATATATTTTGTATTTAAATCAATATTATTCAATTGAATATCCGAAAGCTCCGATACTCTTAACCCTGCCGCATACAAAAGTTCTAAAACCGCTTTTTGAAGTTTATTTAATGAACTATCCAATAATTCGTTTATTTCTTTCATTGAAAGAACTTTTGGTAATTTTTTGGGAAGTTTCGGTTGTTCTATAGCTAAAGCCGGATTATGAGCGATTATTTCATTAATACTTAACCACTTAAAAAAACCTTTTATTGAAGCTATTTCACGAGTTATACTCATCGGAGTATATTTTTTATCATACAGATTTTTTATATACATATTAAGGTGAAGCCTTGAAATTTCAGCAATATTCTTTAACCCGATTTGTACAAAAAACTCAGATAATGAATATAAGTCCGAACGATACGCAAGAATAGTATTTTTTGCTAATCCGCGTTCAATTTCAAGGTATTCAAGATAACCCGCTATATAATGAATTAACATAAAAGGATTTTAACATTTTTTGCTATATAAAGCCATAGCTTAAGAATTAAGAACTTTTGACGCACGACTCATTAGTTTATCTGCTCTTTTAATCATTTCCATTGCTCTGGCATCGTCAGCTGATGTATCCGACGGGGCAAAGTTAACTTCAATAGATGGAATATAATGTTCTTCTTCGGATTTATTTTTATTAAATAAATTCAAAGCAGGAATTTCTGTTCCCTCTGCAGAAGATGACAAATCAGACTGTGCTGCGCTAACAGGAACAGATACTTTAGGCTGTTGACTTATTGCTTGATTTTGACTATAAATTTTTATTAAATTTGTTTCTTGCTGATTTACTGTTTGTACATTTTGCTGCTCATTCATAGCCACAGGATTATTATCGGGCGCAGATTTTTGTTCATTCTTCTTTTGTTTCTCCAAATATGTTTTAGGTTCTCCAAATATTTTGTGGAATAATTTTGTAACAGGTTTTTGTAATAACGGCTGCAAGACCATCATTATTATCATTAAACGTGCAAATCCGCCCAAAAATCCGCCAAGTGTTACTTTAGGAAGTTTAATTTTTAAATTTCCTATATTTACAAATTTGGTAATTTTCATTTTATCTAAACCTGTATCTAAAATTCTTCCCATGAATTTTAACGGACGTTCCCAAAGTTTTAATTTTGCGCCCTCATGCTTCAATGATTTAGCTATTGTTTGGGCTTCCTTTAAACCTTTACCTGCAAGTTCTGCTACCTTATCTTTATCAACACCTTTAATAAGCAGATTTCTTTGCATTTTTGCAATTTTAAGCCCCTCTTTTGTTAACGCAGTATTTGCATTAGTATTTTTTACCAATTCTTTTAAGGCTTCTCTGGCTGCAGGAGTCATTCCTCTATATTTGTTACCGCCTATTTTATATAATAAACTTGTACAAGGCTGTAATAATAACAAACCAATATACTGCTCGGATAATACGTGCATAAATGTACTTAGTTTTTCACCTTTCGGTGCGTCCTTTGAAGCCTTATGTGCTTGCGAAAATGCGCTTGCAGCGAAATAAAGCCCCAACAAATCACCACCATAGGTTATTAAATCTTTAGTTTTTAGTGTACTTTTAGCAAAAAATTGCCCGAGTGCGGTTTTACCGGTTCTCATATTTGCGGCATTTAGCTTATTTTTTATTCCTAATAATCTTCCGTCTGTTATTATATCTTTATTTTCTTCAACCAGTTTACTTATACCCCTGGCCAAGTCATCAGCCATATCACGACTAAATGCAGTTTTAACCCCATCCTGAGCTTCAGCTAAACCAAAATGCGACAATGTCTTACTATTAAAATACTTACTTAGTTCCGGGATTACTTCCTGTAATTTTTTTAATTCGTTAACAGCACTATCCGCATATTTTTCCACCAGAGTTTGAGTTCTTGCAAAATTGCTTTTAGGTACTGCTTTATATGCTTCGGTAAAATATTTTGTCAATCTGTTATTATTAACAAAATTCGTGAATTTACCGCTATTTTGAGAATTGAATAAGTTATCCAATTTAAATATTTGGGAAATTTTATCACCAAACGCAGACACTATATTAAAAAGCCCTTTTGGTCCTTGGCTTTCCATTGCAGCATCAATAAATTTATTTGAAAAATATACAGCGGGCAGCAGCATAATCGTATCTCGCATGTTTTCTGTCTTTGAAGCACCGCTTACAACTTGACTGACAGAATTATTTTCTACACGATCAGTTACAACTTGTTTTGATTTTTCCAGCCCCTCTTGAACCGATGATTTATCAAAACCTGTATTAGCTGCCATATAGCGCTGAAAATTATTATTTATTCCGTTAGCCATTAAACACCTTTTCACATTACACTAGCATAAAAAAAGCAAATAAAAAATTTATTTGCCTTTTTTTCCAATTTATATGAATTTTTTTTAACAATTATTTTTAACCGTCAGAAAAGATAGTAAATGTTCTGTCAATATTATTATCAATAAGTTTATCTACAGACTCTTGTTCTTTTAATAAAGCATTATGCTGTGTTTCAAGTTGATCCATATCAAGGTCTAATTTGCTTTGTTTCCTTGAAAGACTGGCAGTTTGATACTCGTATTTACTTTGAGCTTCCGCATCATCCGTTGTATCCAGAACCTTTTCCATATCAGTATCCGACATAATTGAATCTACGGAAAGCGGACCTTTTTCTCCTTTGGTATTAATTACGTTCATCTGCCCATTCATAATCAAGTTTTGTATAACTTTTGAATTATTCAAATATTTAGTTCCGTCAATGACTTCATATTCTACATCATTTATAGTTGCTTTACCGTCTTCATTAACCGATATTATATCATTGCCATCCAAATCTTTTGGAATAATCCAATTTCCATCATCATCTTTCTTTAAGTATATTTGATTATCGGAATTCATCGGTAAATACCCCATTGAAGTCATATTTTCATAGGTTAAATCTTCAGATCTGTAACCTTTTGCATAGTTTTCATCCGTAATTTTAACCTGCAATTTATAATTACTCATTGCATCATTATATTCCTGAGCAGCCTGTTCAGAATCCATAGCCAGCTGCTGTTGACGTTGTGATATCATTACCATTTGATATTCAATATCACTTATTCTTGCTGTCAACATTAATAATCTGCCCTGTGCGGATGACAATCCCATTATTGTTTCTCCAAATTTTTCATTCTACAATAATTAGTATCGGCATTTTTATTAAATTCTTGAGTTTTTTATAAAAGTTTCTTAATAAAAATTTACAATTATCTGTTTTTAATATAATCGGATATATCTATTACTTTACTAACTTCTTCCGGAATAAAATTTTCACAAGTTCCCCACAATACGGTTTCAGGCACTTCAAGGCAATTTTCATCATCGACTGCTTTTTTATTGCAATACCCTTTTATCATATTATTTGTTCCGTCTATCTTAGGTGAAAAATATGCGCAAGATTGGCAAATTTTCATTCTAAATCCGTGCTGCATAAGAATATCGGATATATTTTTTACTGCATCACACATTCTGACATAACTTTGCTGAGTTGCTTGTTTTTTATTTTTGTATCTGAATACTGCTTTTTTAAACCCGTCTTCGGATATTAATTCCAATCGGCATGGAAAAACACTTCTTCCGTTTGTTACATTTACGGGAACCGTTATTTTTTCTATTTCACGATTTTGTCTTTTTTTTACATTTGACATAACAGACTTAATAAATTTATTTTCGTTTAATAAAGCCGAAAGTGTATAGAACGGACATAAAGCTAAATACATTATAGGTTTTATATAAAGTTGAGATTTATATATTGATAAACCGAAAGACACAGCTAAAACCACCGCTAAAAATACATTCCACGGGAAATCAAACAGGAAATAATAATGAAATGAATAAGTCAATAATACAACCAGCATAGCTATTAATACTATCGGGTTTGGTTTAAACAACGATAATAAAAATTCCATAAATTTAAAGTTTGAAAATGATTTAAAGTTAAAGCAATGAGCAAATAAAGACATTTTAAACGGAAAAGAAGGTCTTCTAAGTTCATAATCTTTAGAGGAAACATAAGTTTTAACCTCGGGTACAAATATAGGAACATAGTTTACTTTTACAAGTAAAAATGAATATTTTAGTTCGGAATTAGCATCTTTAAAATCTATACATTTTAACTTTTCAAGCACTTCTTGACTCATAGCCATACAATCGGAATCAATAGGAACCGCCAAGCCAAGTTTAGCTCTTCCCGATTTCATTATATTTGTATTATATTCATTAACATTTAACCAGACTTTATCGCTTAATTTCACGTCTTCAGGGAATATTTCAGTTGCACCGACTATTACTTTATTTTTCTGTAAAGCCTTATTTACATTTGAGAGAAAATCACTTTTTACAACTCTGTTTGCATTTAAAAAGACATAGCCGTCTACTTTTTTAAAAGATAATATATTTTCTAAAAGCCATGATATTGCCTTATCCCTGCCCAAAGGAGTATCATCCGTTAAACGCCAGAGTTTAGCCCCGCCGACAAATTCCAACTTATTTGAAGAATCATCCGTACAGGTATCCAATATAATATGTATTTGATAATTACCACGAGGATAATCCTGTTTATTTAATTGTTCCAGCAAATTTACAATTGTTTTTTCATTATTATGCGCATATATAATTACTATTATATTTTTATGAGTTTCATTTAGCTCGTCATTATTTTTCTTTTTCAGATTAACAAAACTGCCGGCAACAATAACAGCAAAATATATCGTAAAAATTGCCGTATACAGAAAAAATAATGCCAGAATAAAAATTATTAAACCGTTAATCATGTTCTCACCTTCCTCCATGATTTTAAAGAAAACAAATCAAATTTTCCAGTTTGTGAACTAAAAATAAAATCAATATATTGTAAATTTTTATTAATTTTTCAATAAAAATTGTAAACATTTAAGACAAATTGAATTATTATAATTGTAACAAATCCCCAAATCTCCTCCCAAGATTATTAAGTATTAGCTGCAAAGCAGCTTTTTTTTTGCGCTGATTTTTTATACTTCTTGATAATATAAAATTATGTAGTAATATAAAAGTAGTATGCGCCCATAGCCCGGCTGCCGTTGAGTCTTTTACGGAGTAAAAGCTCAACAATATAGAGATTAAAAACGCTCTATCCAAGCGGTTAGGTTAGGGACAAAATATACTAAATGCGCCCATAGCCCAGCTGGATAGAGCGTTTGGCTACGAACCAAAAGGTCGGGGGTTCGAATCCCTCTGGGCGCGCTTTTTATTCAATTAACTCGGTTTATGGAATTAATGAACAAAAATACAAACACTTTAAATATTGCGTTTGCTTTTATTTTAGGAATATTTACAACTTATTTTCTTTCTTTTATCGGGTTTATTTTTCATTTATCAATTACATCGATATTTTTGATTATTGGTCTTATCAGCGCTTATTTTTCTTTATTTTTACAGAGAAAAAATTATTTTTCTTTAATTAAAACAATTATTATTTTTACAGCTATATTAATTATTACTTATTATATAGCAAGTCATACGATTGATTACTCTTGGGACGGCAGAACATATCATCAATTAGGTATTATATTGTTAAATGAGGGCTGGAATCCCATTTTTGATAATTTAACGAATTTTGTTAATATACATAATTATCCGCCTGTTGAGCATCTTATTTGGGTGGAAAATTATACTAAATTTGCGGAAATAATTGGAGCCAATGTATATGCATTAACAAATAACCTTGAAGCAGGAAAAATTATAAATTGGCTATCTGCTTTTACTGTTTTTTTCTATGCCAATTACACCTTTGATAACATATCATCGCTAAAACCTAATGGGGGGGGGTATAAAACTAAAATCATAAATATTATATTTTCTCTGCTATTATCGGCATGCCCTATTGTTATCAGCCAAATTTATACTTTTTATGTTGACGGGAATTTATATTGTTATTTTATTCTTATTTTACTTGCTCTAATTAATACGGAAATCGCAAAAGACAATATTAAAAAGAATTTATTTATTTTTGTTTTTTCAACAGTAATACTTATAAACATTAAATTGGTTGGAATTTTATATATTTTTATTATTCTTTTAGTTTATTTTGCTTATAAAAAAATGAAGCCGTCAAAATCTTTTCTGGTTTCAACATTAATAATACTGCTATTAGGGCTATTATCAGGGATTAATCCGTATTTTACAAATATAGCTCAAGGCAGAAACCCGATTTATCCGCTTGCAGGGAAAGGAAAAATAGATATCTTAACCCATAACATGCCTAAAGAGTTCAAAAATAAATTAATGCCCTACAAACTTATTATTTCTACTTTTTCAATTGTGCAAAATCCTTCTTATGAAACAAAAAGCAAAATAAAATTAAAATGCCCTCTAACTTTTAGACAAAGTGAATTATACAACTTAAAATTTACGGATGTGAGATTATGCGGGTTTGGTATTTTTTGGAGCGGAATACTAATACTCGCGTTAATACAACTATTATTAATTAAAAATCAAAATAATGAAGAAAAAAAGATAATGTGGTTAATAACCGCTATAATATGCCTTTCCGTATTATCAAACCCCGAATGCTGGTGGGCGCGCTATGCTCCTCAATTTTGGGCATTACCTGTTTTCATAGTTTACTTTAAAATAATTAATTCAGATAAAATAATGTTTATTTCAATATTTACAATAATTTTTATGTTCTTAAACATATTAATATATTTGCTTGCTGCAAGTGTTGTCCATAAAGAATTTATTTATCAATTAAATACAATTAATAATTACAATAAAGTAGTAAGAATATACTCGCCTAAAAAATTTTTTGAGTATTCTTTTTTTCAAAAACTTGATAATAAAAACATCAAATATAAAATCATTAATCAAGATGAATATATCAAGGATAAAGACAAATTTTATAATCCGAGTATTACAGTTGATAAGGATTTCCTATGGGATTTAAAGATGTAATACAATTAATCAGAATAAAACATTGGATTAAAAATATCATTATTTTTATACCCATGATATTTTCACTTAATATATTTGAAAAAAATTATCTTATTTTAAATTTAATATGTTTTCTTTCATTTTGTTTTATTTCATCTGCGGTATACATAATAAATGACCTACACGATATCAAAAAGGATAAAAATCATTCCCAAAAAAAGAAAAGACCGATAGCTTCAGGAAAAATTACAAAAAAGACAGCTTATATTTATTTAATCATTCTGTTTATTTTAAGCCTTATTTCAGCATTATTTATTAATTACTATGTTTTATTAATAATACTTTTATACTTTATTAATAATATAATTTATACATTTTTCGGTAAAAACTTTGCCATTGCGGATGTTATCTTAATAAGTATAGGTTTTATATTAAGAATTCTGGCAGGTTGCGCGGCAACTGATATTTTTCCCTCTATATATCTTATTTTAATAACAATATTTATTTCTTTTTTTCTTACTTTTGCCAAAAGATATACGGAACTAAATACAGAATTATTAAGTATAAGAGAAAATTTGCACTTATATAATGAAAAAATACTAAACCGACTGATAAAAATATGCGCCTTTATTGCTATAATTCTATATACTTCTTTTGCTGTGGGGATAGAAGTACAAAAGAATATAATCACACTGCAAAAAACACAATTTTTTTATTTTACGGCAATCCCGTTCGCGTTAATTATACTAAGACTTTTAAATTTAATAAATAGGAATATAGAAAGCGACCCGTGCGATTATTTCTACAACGATAAATTATTAAAAATTTTAACAGCAATGTACTTAATTATATTAATACTTGTAATAACATTAAATTTAAAGAGTTTCATTTGATATGGAATATAAATCAGCTCCGCCCGCTGCTTTATATAGTCCGATTGTTGTAATTAATAAATTTATTTTGTTTGATACTTCTTCTTTTTGAGTCAACAAATATGCTTCTTTTGCATATAAAGCGTCAATATCGGCAGATGCACCTATTTCATTTTTTTCTTTTGCAAGGGTATATATTTTAGTTTGAGTCTTTAACCTTTTTACACTTTCCCTATAATTATCATTTGCACTATTGTATTCAATAAGCCCCGAATTCATTTCTTTTATTCCCTCTAAAATTGTTTTTTGATAATCATTCAAAGCCTCTTCATACTGATATTTCTTGAGTTTCAAAAAAGCGGTCTTTCTTCCGCCCGAAAATAAATCCATATATGGCAAAACACCTAAGTTTAAGAACTGAGAAGCGCCGTCAAACAATGTATTTAAGGTATAAGCATTAAGCCCGATTTGCCCCACTAATGTAAATTTAGGCAAGAACTCTCTTTTTGCGGCTTTTACGTCAAATCCTATTTTCTTAATATTTGCTTCGCTTTGTTTATAATCGGGACGGTTTTCAACAACGGAGGAAGAATACTCCTTTGGTATATCCTTTAAAAGAACAACATTTTCATAATTATTGCGTTTCACCTCATCATTATTTGCAAGGTAAACTTTTAAAGTTTCATTCAGTAATTTTTTTGTTAAATCATGATTATTTTTTTCTTCTTTTAATGAAGTAAGATATTTTTCTTCCGCAAGCACTTCATTAACGCTGCAAAGCCCCGTTTCATACTTATCTTTGGTCATTGTAAGTATTTTTTCCTGAGTCTTTATTAATTCATTTTGAATTTGCAATAATTTATCAGCTTTAATTAAATTAAAATAATCAACGGCGAAATCAGATGTAAGCGCAATATACGTTGCTCTTTGAGCTTGTCTTTCCCACTCAAGCTGCTGTTCAAGACTTTTTCTTTTATACCTGTTTAAGCCCCAAATATCTATTTCATAACCTGCCGTTAAGGGTAAATTATAGTTATATTGTGAGTATTTAGGTATTTCCATTTCACCAAACCTTTGGCGCGGAGCTTGTAAATCCCTGTTTAAATCGCCCGAAAAACTTAAAAACGGCAATTCATTAGCGAACTGCATTTTAACCATTTTTTCGTTTTCTTTGATTTTTAATGCAGTATTTTTTAAATCATAGTTATTTTTATATACCGTCAATAAATTATCTTTTAAAAAATCGTCATGGTATTTTTCCCACCAGTTTATGTTTAAATACTCCAAAGTTTTTTCGGGTGCGGAAGTTTCTTTTTTTGCATAGGCTGAAATGCCCGTTAATATAATTATAAGTACTACTATAAAAGTTTTTTTCATTGTCATATTCCCAAAATTTTCCTTGTGATATAATTTAATCACAAGATTATTTTATATTAAAAAAAATGGAACACAAAATAACCGAAACATTAGTCACCGACGAGGACAAAAGACATATATACGAGAAAAAACGTGTAATTGTTCCTGCAATAACAGCATTAGTTATCTTGGTTTTGGGTGTTATTATTTCAATAAACTCAATATTTTATAAATCAACAGACGATGCATTTGTAGAGGGACATATCATTAGTGTTGCGCCAAGAATAGCAGGACCTGTTATCAAATTATACGTTGAAGATAATCAGCAGGTTAAAACAGGTGATTTATTGATTGAAATAGACCCGAAAGATTACGAAGCCAAATTAAAGCAGTCAAAAGCAAAACTTGAAGAAACTCAAGCAAGTTTAATCAGCGCCGATAATGAGGTAATAAAAACATCTTCGGAACTTGATTTTGCTCAAAATGAATTTGACAGATATTCAAAAATGCACTCAAAAGGCATAGCTTCCACTCAAGATTACGAGGCAAGCAAAAATAAGCTGACTGCGGCACAATCAAACAGCAGAAGTGCTAAAGCTAAGTATGATGAAATAACGGCAGCGGTTAAGGAATTAGAGGCTCAAGTCGAGCAAGATGAGTTAAATCTTTCTTACACTAAAATTTATGCTGTACAGGACGGAAAAATTACACATAGAAGCGTTGAAGAAGGTAATTATGTTCAAACAGCTCAGCCTTTATTTGCAATCGCTAAAGATGATGTTTGGATTGTTGCTAATTTTAAAGAAACTCAAGTTGCCGATATGAAAAAAGGGCAAAAGGTAAAAATCAAAATTGACGCTTACGGAAATAAAAAATTTAACGGAGAAGTAGACAGCCTGCAAATGGCTTCGGGCGCTAAAGCAAGTTTGTTCCCGCCCGAAAATGCAGTCGGAAGCTACGTTAAAATTGTTCAAAGAATTCCCGTTAAAATAAAATTTACCGATGATATTTCGGATTATAACATAATCCCCGGCATGAGCGCAGTTCCGACCGTTAAGGTGAAATAAAATGGAAGAACGGGCAATAAAAAATCAAGTTCCGCTGTGGCTTATTGCAATATCAATATTAATGCCGACATCATTTTCAGCGTTAGCTACCACTGCTACGAATGTTGCTATCCCTCATATATCGGGATATTTTGCGGCAACTGCCGATGAAGCAAAATGGATTGTAACCTCTTATATGGTCGCGAATGCCTGCATGATAATGCTGACAGGCTGGTTAGAGCACATCCTCGGGCGCAAACAGCTGATTAAAATATGTATTATTATATTTACTTTAGGCGCTTTTATTTGTACCGTTTCTCCGTCTTTAAACATAATGGTTTTAGGCAGATTAATTCAAGGTATAGGCGGAGGCCCGATGACGCCTATTGCGCAAACAGTTTTACTTTCGGCATTCCCCGCGGACAAAAAAGGTGTTGCCATGTCGCTGTTCGGTTTAGCCGTAATGGTTTGTGCTATTTTAGGCCCGTCCTTCGGCGGATTTCTGGTTGATAATCTTAATTGGCACTACATTTATTCGGTTAACATCCCCGTCGGGATTGTATCTTATATGCTTATCAGCAAAAATATTGAAAATACACAGCCGTCTAAAGAAAAAAAGCATATAGATTATATCGGGATGAGTGCGTTAATCATCTGGCTTTTATCTATGCAGATTGTATTGGATAAAGGTCAGCAGTATAACTGGTTTGATTGTGCTTGGATATGCTGGCTTTCTATTTTTTCACTTTTTGTTTTAGTTTTTTTAATTATTTGGGAAATTGAAAATAAAAATTCTTTTATAAAATTAAAATTATTTAAGGACAGAAACTTTTTAATAGGCACAATAATTTCAACCGCTGTAAGCATGGTAGTATTTACGACAATGTATTTAGCGCCTCAATTTTTACAGAATGTTATAGGTTATACGGCACTTTTAAGCGGATATACAATGGCACCGAGAGTTATTTCATGTTTAATTATGCTTGCGGTTATTCCTAAGTTAATGAAAATTTATGACAGCAGAATACTAATCGCAATAGGGTTTTTCTTTTTAGGGCTTGCCACTTTCGTATATACAAATGTAAATTTAAGCGTTTCTTTTTTATATGTATCAATTCCAAACTTTCTTTTGGGGATTGGCGTAATTTTAACATTTATCCCGATATCGGCACTGGCATTAGGTACTCTGCCGAAAGAATATCTGGCAGACGGAGCTAGCTTGCATAATTTTTGCAAAACAGTAGGTGTTGCAGTTATTGTTTCTATGTCATCAACTCTTGTTGCAAGGCATTCTCAAATACATCAGGGATATTTAGTCGATAATCTTTCAAATTACAGTCTGATATTTCAAAATAAAATGGCAGCGTGGACAAATACATTTATTCAAGGAGCTTCAAGTTCTTTCGCTATACACAAGGCTAATGCGTACGCATATAAACAAATGATAACTCAATCAACTTTATTTGCTTATGTGGATACATTTGCAATAGTAGCCCTGCTGGCATTCATCTTAATCCCTGCTTCTTTATTTATGAAAATTAAAAATGATAATTAATTTCAAAATACATTTAATATAGACATTAAAAATTTTTTTAATATAATTGCATTTGAGGTAATTATACATTATAAAAAAGGCAGAAAATGAATACAAAACAACTGATTGAAGATGATTTAAAATATATTTGGCGTCCTTTTACGCAAATGAAATCACTTGAAAATCCCGATAATAAGCCGATTGTTATTCAAAAGGGAAGAGGAATTTATTTAATAGATTCTGACGGTAATAAATATATAGATGCCGTAGCTTCTTGGTGGGTGAACACATTGGGGCATTCAAACAAGCGTCTTAACAGAGTCATCTACAAGCAGGCAAAAAAGATAGAACACGTTATTTTTGCAGGTTTCACTCATGAAAATGCGGTTAAATTTTCAAAAAAACTTGTTAAAATGCTAAACAATAATTTAAAGCATGTATTCTTTTCAGACAACGGCTCGACAGCTGTTGAAGTTGCATTAAAAATGGCATATCAATATCAGGTTTTAAAAGGACACAGCGAAAAACGAAAATTTATTGCGCTTAAAAATTCATACCACGGAGATACTTTAGGCGCAGTTTCCGTCGGCGGAGTTGATATGTATCATAAACTCTATAAACCCTTATTGTTTGAGATAAGACAAGCTGTGAGCCCTTATTGCTACCGCTGTCCTATGGACTGCAATAAAGAAACCTGCCTGTGCGAATGCCTTGAAAGTATTGAAAATATTTTAAAAGAAGAAGCTCAAAACATTGCGGGGGTTATTATAGAACCGTTAGTTCAAGCGGCAGGCGGGATGATTATGTATCCGCCTAAATATATAACCAAGCTAAAACATCTATGCGAAAAGTACAATATTCTTTTAATTGACGATGAAGTTGCAATGGGATTTTACAGAACAGGCAAACTCTTTGCTTATGAACATGCCGGTGTTGTCCCTGATATTATCTGCGCCGCAAAAGGTATAACGGCAGGTTATATGCCTTTATCAGTCACAGTAACAACGGATGAAATATATAACGCCTTTTATGATGACGACATTGACGGTTATAAAACATTCTACCACGGGCACAGCTACACTGCATATCCTTTAGCGCTTGCCGTTGCTTATGAAAACCTTAAAATTCTTGAAGAAATGAATATTGAGGAGTATTTAAAACCTAAAATCGCTAAATTTTCTAAAGAACTTGAAAAATTTAAAACTCATAAAAACGTGGGTGACGTACGGCAAACAGGCATGATTTGCGCAATTGAGCTTGTAAAAGATAAAAAAACAAAAGAGCCGTTCAGCTACGAAGACGGTATAGGCAAGAAAATTTACCAAGAGGGATTAAAATTAGGGGCAATACTTCGTCCTATGTGGAATTGCATATATTTTATCACTCCTTACATAATAACGGAAAAAGAAATTGAAAAATTGACAGACATTGCCTACAAGGCGCTAAATAAAGTCCTGCCAAACGAGGAATAAAAATGGAATATTTTATAACGGGAATTGATACTGATATTGGTAAAACCTTTGTAACTAAAGGATTAGCTTTAGCGCAGGAAGCAAAAGGCAAAAAAGTCGGAGTATACAAGCCCTTGCAATCAGGTGCAATAAAACGGGGGAATGAATTTTTAGCCCCCGATTTAGAAGCTGTAAAATCATTATCAGAAAAAATAAATACAAAATGCTCGTACCTGCTGGAGGGTGAAGTTTCTCCCGCACTTGCGGCAAGACTTGCAGGGATTAAAATTGATATTAATAAAATAAAATCCGATTTTAAAGACTTTTCAGCTTTAAATGATATTACTTTTGTAGAGGGTGCGGGCGGAATTTTAGCACCTGCAACGGATGAAATGCTTTGTGCGGATTTAATTAAGGCGTTAAATATCCCGATAATTATTGTAACTGTTCCATTTTTAGGCAGATTAAATCACACTCTGTTAACAATACATTATGCAAAGTCTAACGGAATTGACATAAAAGGAATTATCATTAACAAAATCCCCGAAAATTCAACCGATTTAGCTACAAACAATTTTATTAAAGAACTTAAAATGTATACCGATGTTAAAATCCTTGGAATGGTTGAAAATATTGAAAATGCAGACAAAGAAGTAATTATAAAAAAATTTTTACCGATAAATAACAAATTTAAATTTGTTTGAATTTTATACGGGTATGAAAATAAGTTCTATTAACTCTATTAACTGTAATTATACTTTTAACAATAATATTAAAAAAAAACCTTTTAATATTATTAATTCTGTGGCAAGCGATGTTTTTGTTAAGTCGCCAGCTGTTGTTAGTTTTAGTGCAAATAATAAATTTTCTCAAAAATTTTATCCTTATAAAAAAGAAATTACAGATTATGTTTTAAATTCCCCGCAAGTAACTTTACAAGGAATTGAAGACATTTTAACAAAATATTCACCGAAAACAAAAGTTGTTGAAAGAAATTCAAGTAATCCGCTTATAGCAAAAAACTGTATTTCTTTTGCCGAACGGCCCATAGCTCTCGGAATTGAAGGAAATAATTTTATTGCCCAAGAAGGACCTAAAAAAATTCATATTTCACTTCCCAAAGAAAATACAAGAGAAGCAAGACTATGTTTATTAGGCAGTTTAATTCATGAATCTACGCATATATTTCAAGAAGAAAGCGAAGACAGAACCTCAACACTTGACAAATATAATAAAATCTTTAGAAATTCTAAAAAATTTTATATAACTTATAATACAGTGGTAAGCCAATTATATTCAAGCGGATTTCACGAGTTGGAAAGTATGCTGTTATACACACTTACACTAGCTGTTAATGATTTAATGGAAAAACCTCGTTTAATTAATACAACCCCGGAAGAACTTATAAAAGAACAAATTAAAAATTCAACAGGTCTAGATATTAATAATTATATAAAAAAGACAATAAACAGCATTATTAACAATGCAGAAAAACGATTTAAAGCTATAGACAGGAAATCAGTATTGGAAATGTTTGCGTTCAGAGCTTCAATTGAAAAAGAAGCCTATCAAAATCAAGCAAATTCAGTAAAAGAAGCTATGGGCATAACAGGTTATACCTCTATGGATGTAAAAGCTGCATTATATGATTTTATAAGTCAAACTGCAATTTCAATGAATAAAGAAATTAAATAATTATAAAGGATTTTTTTTAATTATTCCGTTTTTACGCGGATAAATACTATCTGTGGCTTTAAGTTTCTTAAATACAAGCAGAACTCTTTTCGGATTTTCTTCAATGGGAAGATTATATTCTATCTTATCAATAAGTTCTGTATTCAACAATTTGAGCGCATTTTGAGCCTTATTTAACTCATCCTGAGCCTTTATTGATTTATATGCGATAAAATACCCGCCCGTCTTAATGAACGGAATTGCATATTCAAGTATAATTCTAAGCTCTGCCATAGCTCTTGAAGTAACAATATCAAACGAATTTTTCATTTTATCGGGCAAATCCTCTATCCGCGAAGAATATGCCAATATATTTTGTAGATTTAATTCCTTTGTAATACCGTCAATACACTTTATTTTCTTTTTTATTGAATCCACTGCTTCTACTTTTATATCAGGAAAACAAACAGCAACAGGTACAGCAGGGAAGCCGCCGCCCGTTCCTATATCAAGAAGAGACTTAATATTTTTATCTTTTATAAATAAATTTATTGCCAAAGAATCATATATATGTTTTTCAAAAAGATTATTTACATCGTTCTTGCTGACAAGATTAATTTTTTCATTATATTTATTAAAAATATGTATGTATTTTTCTAATGTCTTTGAGTCTTTTTCGGAAAGTTTTATATTAAGTCTTTCAAGTTCTTTATACATTAATTTTTCTTCTTTATTTCATCTATTAAATTTTTGAAAGTTAATTCTCCGACAGTTGACTTAATTTTACTTATTTTTTTATTCAACTGCGGCTTTAAATCGTCATCCAAATATTTAGGCACCAGCGTCATTGCCATAATATAAGATTTCAGCGCTTGCTTATAATTTCCAATATCAAAGTGATAATCCCCGATATCACTGTATGTTGATATAGTGTATGTTATGTCATCGCATTTTTTTGCATAATTAAGAGCATTAAGCAAATATTCGTGAGTTTTTTCGGAATTTTCCTTTTTATATATACCGGCAAGTTTTAAATAAGAATAATACATACCCTCATTATTTTCCTGCACTTTATCAGCATTTAAAGATAATTCATAATACATTTTAGCTGCGCTTAAATTATTTTTTTCATACGATATCCCCGCCAAATTTGAATAAGCTGAGGCAAGGTATATATTTTCTTTCGGATTATTTAATGTTTGAACACATCTTAAATAATATCTGACTGCAAAATCAACATTATTTGTATCATCTAATATCAATCCGAATTTAAAATAACATTCACTTAAAAGTTTTGTATCCGATATTTTTTCCGCTTCACTTAAAGCTCTTTGACTGTACGTTAATGCTTGATGTAAATTCCCGCTGTTATTTTCAAGTTCGGCTAAATCAAGATAAACTCTGATTAATTTTTCCTTTGCTATTCCGGTTGGGGAATTTATTATTCTGTTGTATACTTCTTTAGCTTGTTCAAATTTATAAGTTTCAACATACATTTTTGCCATTTCGGTTAATACTCTATCCGCATTCTCAGATGAAATATTTACATATATTCTGTATGCATTTTCATACATTTTTACAGCTTCATCAATTTCCTGTATTTTTTTATAGCACTGCGCTAATTTTTCATATATTTGAGGTTCTAATTCCGCATAATTGTCATCATCACGGTATGTCAGCGCTTGCTTATAATACAATATCGCATTTGAAAAATTATATACCGCTTCATATTTTTGAGCTATTGCAATAAAATCATCCACATTTTTAGGGATATCATCATTTATATCCGTAGGTTTAATATCATCTTTGGGTTTAGTATTTCTTTCTTCCGTAAACTGATAGATACTTTTAGTTAAAACATCTTCTTTATTGATTGAATTTATAAGCATATATTCTTCATTTGTAAGAGAACCTGCACCTTTTTTCAGATTTCCTTTACTCAAATGTCTTATAAATTTATTTTTTACGGGTTTTTCGGAATTTTCATCATACCCGCTTGATATAGAATAACTTACATAATTAAAATCACTTAAATTTGTTCTGTTTTTTTGACTTTTTTCTAACTTATCCGTAAGTTTTTGTATTCGTTCCTGATGATAATTTATTTCCTGCCTCATCGTCTGCCTTGAAAGAAACAATCCTCTTTCAAACGGCTTTAACGGGAGTTCCATATCATATAATTTTATTATATATTCAGACGCTTTTATCTTTGATAATTCGTTAACGGTATTCAAATATTGATTTTTTATATAGTCTTTTATGTAATATTTACCGTTTTTTTCAGTAATAATGTGTTTTTGAGTTAAGAACTCCAACTCATCAATACTTGCTATATCTCGAATTATTAAATAATCTATACTTACATTATGTCGAATTAACGCTAAAAATAATAACGTTTTTACAAACTTTCCCGAAACCGACTCAAGAATTTTATTTATAAGAAATTCGGTATAATTTTTCCCCGATTTTTTGTACTCATTTATTAAAAGTGAGGCATTTAATCCGTATAATTTCATAATAAATACTGACATTTGTAAAAGAATATAATATCCGCGCGATTGATTATATATTTCATTTATTTCATAGCTATTTCCCTCAATATTGTCGGATTTAATATATGCTACTGCTTCATCCTCCGTTAAGGAGGTTAAAGTGTATTCTTTTACTCCCGTTGAATTTATTAATTCATAACTTTTAAAAGTCCTTGAAGAAATGATAATTTTAACTTTTTCAAAATGACTTATATAGTTGATAAAATTCAATATATCTTTTTGTTTTTTAATGCTTTGCATATTTATCTCAAAGGAATCAAAAATAAAAAGCATTGCACAATTGCAATACTTTATGTAAGCATTTATTTTATCAGAGAAAACATTTGTATCTGTTTTAGGCAAATTAACCTTTTTGTCATTTTGATAATTTGAAAAATCACGAAACATAGCAAGGAATACATCATCAAGATTAACAGACTCAAGATATGAATTATTAAAAATTAAAACATTTTCATCAACCATATCTTCTATGAAATCAAGGCAGACCGTTTTGCCCGAACCCATAAATCCATTCAAAACGAATATATTATCACTACCGTTCAAGAATGTTATAAGTTGACTAACGGCTTCGATATTATGATTTAAAATAAAAGAATTATCTTTATCGGATATTAAAAGCTCTAATGCTGAAATATCAATATGTACACCGTTTATAAAAGAACGTATATTATTTTTTAAAAAATTATAGTTCATAATTTTATAATTATACTACAATTTTAAATACTTAAATCTTCTAAACAGTGTATTCCAAAAACACCAACCAAGTTGCCCATTTATTTTTTTATTTATAAAATGATTAAGAGGTAAAAAATGATAGAACAAAATGATAAAATTTATGTAACATCTCCTTTATTGGCTGCACCGGATGATGTAAGTAGTTTGATTAAAGATATTTGGAGCTCAAAATGGCTTACAAATATGGGTAAATATCATAATTTACTTGAAAACAAATTAAAAGAAGTATTAAAAGTAAAAAACGTATCGTTATTTAACAATGGTACAATAGCACTTTTAGTTGCAATTAAAGCTCTTAATCTGCCTGAAGGAAGCGAGGTAATAACCACTCCTTTTACGTTCGCTGCAACTCCTCATTGCATAACATGGAACAAATTAACCCCCGTTTTTTGCGATATAGAGCCTGATACAATGACTATTGATGCAAATAAAATAGAAGAATTGATAACACCAAAAACATCGGCAATATTGGGTGTACATGTATACGGTTTCCCTTGTGATGTTGAAAAAATAGATAAAATCGCAAAAAAACATAATTTAAAAGTAATTTATGACGCGGCTCACGCTTTTTCTACGGAAATTAACGGCAGGGGAATAGGTACTTTTGGCGATATTTCAATGTTTTCTTTCCACGCTACTAAACTATTTAATACAATAGAGGGCGGGTGTCTGACATATAATGATGATAATTTGGTAAGAAAAATTTACAACCTAAGAAATTTTGGCATACAAAGTGAAGAATTAGTTGAAGATGTCGGAATTAACGGGAAGATGAATGAATTTCAAGCCGGCATCGGATTATTAAATTTAAATTTATTCAAAGAAGAACAAGAAAAAAGGAAAAAAGTTAAAAATCTTTATGATTACGGACTGAAAAACCTCACGGGGGGGGGATTTTTAAGGCTTCCTAAATTGCCTGAAGA
>CANPWQ010000007.1 GCA_947584965.1 Candidatus Gastranaerophilales bacterium
GCTGCGGTTCATCAGGGCAGGCAGGGGGAAATTCCGCTGTTTGCAGGCGGAGGACTCGGGCAGACGGGAAGTTTTGCGGCTGACGCATTTAAATTGATTTGTCTTGGTGCTAACGGTGTATTTACAGGCAGAATGCTTCTTGAAATAGCAGGATGTATCGGTAATGAAACGGGAAAATGTAATGCATGTAATACAGGTCTTTGCCCTGCAGGGATTGCGACTCAGGATTTATGCCTTACAAAACGTCTTGACATAGACGCTGCTGCACAAAATATTGTAAATTACTTTATTGCTAATGATATTGAATTAAAGAAACTTATGGGGCCTGTCGGCAATTCAACCCTGCCAATCGGACGTTCTGACGCTTTAATCACTGTTGATAAGCACATTTCTAACAGACTTGATATTCAGTATATTTGTTAAAATTGAAAGAAAAATATGATCAAAGAAACAGTAAAAATAAAAACATTAATTGATAATAAAAGGATGTCTACTCAAGAATTATTGCAGTTGATAACATCAAAAATTAATGACGGATATACTGATTTCGATATTGAAGCGTGCGGACAGCATAATATCGGAGGTTCCTCTTGGGCAAAAGAAAACGGAGATGAACTTAATTTTAAAATTACAAATCCGGGGCAAAGAGTCGGTGCAATGGCACTTAAGGGAACTAAAATTTTTGTTGAGGGCAGTGCGCCTGCTGATGTCGGCTGGTTAAATTCGGGTGCTCAAATAACAGTTAACGGAGATTGCGGAGATACGGCTTCTCATTGTGCTGCCGGCGGAAAAATATATGTGTCGGGCAGAGTCGGTACTCGCTCGGGAGCATTGATGAAGCATGACCCTAAATTTGAACCTCCCGAGTTTTGGGTTTTAAAAAATACAGGTTCATTCAGTTTCGAATTTATGGGCGGGGGCATTGCAGTTATATGCGGTTTCGACTGCGGGGGTATAGAGTCTGTCTTGGGTAATCGTTCCTGCGTTGGAATGGTGGGCGGAACTATTTATGTTCGAGGTCCTATCTCGGGCGTTGCTTCGTGTGTTGAAATAAAACCGCTTAATGAGGATGATATAAATTTTTTAAGAAACGGACTTTCAGATTTTCTTAATGCAATTAATAAATCGGGATTATATGACAGTTTAACGGATTTTTCTCTGTGGAAAAAAATTGAACCGCTTCCTGCAGGTTCAAAAGAAAAGCGGATATCCGTTGCTGAATTTAGACAGACAAAGTGGATAGATGGCGGGATATTCGGCGATTTTATACAGGATGATTTTAAAGTATATCCATTGCCTGCAACTGCTGACGGAAGAGTTCGAATTCCCGAGTGGAATAAAGAAAATTGTGTTAATTGCAAAATATGTTTGAATAACTGTCCGCAGAACGCAATAATTGAAAATGATACATTATATTCTGCTGATGAAAATAAATGTATAGGCTGCGGGATTTGTGAAGCGGTTTGCCCAAAATCTTGTTGGAGGCTAAAATCCAACAGAAAAGAAATATCTTAATTGTTAATTTTTGTAACTTTTTTTTTTAAGATATTATGTAAATCTAAAGTTTTTTATATAAATTCCGATATATATTTTATAACGGTGTAAGGAAAAGGAGTTTGTATATGTCGGAAATTGCAAGTTTCATTAAGGCTTATATGAAAAAAAACGGTGTATCTTTAAGTGAAGTAAAGAGCAAATTAGAAGAATTTCAAAAGTCTTTTAGAAATGATAATACAAATAATTTAGCGACTATATTTGAATTTAATGAAGATACAAATTTATCTGAGGATGAATTTAAACAAATTATTATAAGTGCATCTTCAACCGGATTATCAGAATTTAGCGAAGAAGATATTCAAATGTTTTTAGATTTGGCTGATATAAATGATGATGGTAATTTTTCTGCTGATGAATTAGGACAATTTGCATATAGTAATGTAATTTCTTCTCAATCTATTTGGAATGGTATATTATGCGGAGAGGTTACCGAATCTGATGTTACCGATTTGGAAAGTGATTCCGGAGATGACAATGATACAACTACCGGAAGTGCCGATACTGATACAAAAGTGGATGAAAATGATGATGGGGATATAGAAGATACAGAAAATACAAATCTCGATAAAATAAGAAAACAAATTGACGATGTTCTTTCTTTGGGTGGTAGGTTTAAAACTCCCGAAGATGTTATATCCTTTTTATTTGATGAAGGAAAAATTACAGAAGATGAGGCTAAATTATTAAGAGCCGAATATGCACAATATAACGATGAAGATGAAGCAACAATTGAATCTTATCAGATGCTGCTTGGTTTATCAAAACAGGAAGCAATTGAAAAAGCGGAGGAAGATGGTGTCTTAACAGGTGATCCGATAGTTAGTACTTCAACAGAAGAAATCCATGATTTAAACGAAATGGCTATAGATAGTATATGTTCGGATTTGTCAGATTCTCTCGATTTCTGGTTTGGTAATGGAAAAAAGGCTGAAGAAATCTTTCAAGATGATTCTTTAACTCCAAATGACTGGGTTAATATTCTTGATAGTTTTAAAAAAACAAATGATAAAAATTTAATAAGAGTAATTGATGACTTATACTTGGGAGATTTCGGGCTAAAAGACATGTATACTGATATATTAGTTGATAATCTTCTTGAAGCTGCTAAAAATGGTAATGAAAAGGCATATCAAGTATTGGCTGATTGTTTGTATGACGGTATGGAGGGTACAGGAACGTTTGATCCTTTCTATCAAAGTTTCTTTGAAAAAATAGATAATGAAACACTCTATAAAGTTATACAGAATTTTAATGGAGGCGTTTCAAAATTGAAAAAAATGATTAGGGATGATTTTAGCGGTAAAACTGAAAATAATTATATTAATAAAATTGATGAAGCAGTAAATGAATTTTCAAGTTAATAATAGTAAAATAGAGGGCATTTAAGCCCTCTATTTTTGTTTAAAATTTATATTTGTATCAAATAATGTTTTATTATAGTATTCATCATTTGGTATCGGTAATAAATACTCGGATTTTAACGATGTTACGGGAACGAATACTCCCGTAACATTGTTTTCAAATATTAGCTTCCAATCTTTATGCTTTAGAATTTTATTATAAACAGGGTATTTTTTTTCTAATATCATTATATCTGTTTTATAATCTCTTATTATTTTATACCAGTCGCCTTTTACAAGGTGAAATTCTTTTAACTCCATTAGTAAATCAGGGTTATATACTTCTTCATAGCGTCCGTCCATAACAATTAAATTATCAGGGTAGAGTTTATATGCGGCATAGCTTCCCCAATCAAAGTTTATAAATAAATTTCCTTTTATATTATTAATTTTTATAAACTCTATTGCAAATCTGGGGTATGCACTTTGAGTTATAGTTATTTCTTTTTTGGCAATTAACGGTGGAAAAGATATTATAAATAAAAGAAAATATATAATTATATTTTTTATAAGTATTAGATTATTTATAATTTCGGTGTTTTTTATTTTTGTAAATAATGAATTAAATAATAAATAGAACTCATCATAAAGCAGGGTTCCTGTTGTTAATATGAAAAACGGAATATGTCTTACGCGCATTACCGATAAAATTGCAGTTACTGCGATTATGATTATTTTAGTTTTATCAAGTTTTTGGTAATTAATTTTTTCTTTTATTAAATATAAAATATGAGTTAACAGCATTATTATAAGATAAATTTTATATTCAATAAATCCTTTTAAATAATGCAAATGAAACGGGCTGTTCCATTCCGTTATGTAGCTTCTGTCCATTAATCCCGCAAAAAATAGGAATTTTACGTACTCTATCCCGTAGGGATTAATAAATAATACAGCTAAGCAGGCAAAAAGAGTTATTAAGTATTTTTTTATGTTTTGCTTATTTAAAAACTCTCCAATACAGTATATTCCTATAATGCCTAACCCGCTTAAACAGCCTCCGTGTATATTACACCAAAACAGCATAATTACGGGCAGTAAAATAAGAATTTTAACTCCGCCCTGCCTTGCACGTTCCAGTATGTATATAAATAAGGCAAAGAACAGGCATGTAAATAAATAACATCTGATAACAGGTCCTAAAGAATTTTGCACTGCAAAAAACATAAGTGCATAAAATAATATGTTGTAACTGATTGTAGAAGTCGGTTTTCTTAATTCTACTGTTTTATAACAGATAAAAAGCGTTAATGCAGTCAATAAGCCTTTTAAAATTATTAATCCTGTGGCACCGAAATATTTTAATACAATATAGAATATAACGCTTGCTCCCCATTCGTGGTCGTACCAAACGTGTGTAGGAGTATATGATAATATGTCATGTTTTAACAATGACATATTTTCAACTGCAAAACCGCCTGCTATTATTCTTGCCCATAAATCATTATCCGGAAAGCAATTTAAACAGCTAAATCCGATACAAAGTATAAAAAGGGTAATAATAAATAAAATTTTATTCATCTTGGGTTTTTACTTTTATTACAACAATTGAGTCTTGTTCAATATTTAAATCTTTGCCTTTTTCAACGTAAACAAGCGGAGTGCTTTCATATAAATTTTTACCTGCTGATTTAAGTCTTGACTGGTCTTTGTTTGGTTCTAATAATCCTTTTGAAACTGCAAGCGCTTGCGAAAATCCGGGTACTTTTAATATGTGTCCGACTACGGATACTCCCGCATTTTTTGCCATTGATTTTATATCTTTAGGTGTTGAGAGTCTTAATGTACCGTTTATTTTTTCTGTTGGTGTCTTTTTTTCATTTAATGACGGAACCTCATAAGATACTATATTTACATTTAAGTATCCGTCCCGTTTTCCTCTTTTTGGTTTTATATACTTTAGTACTTTTACTGTTATCTCGGCATTTTTTTCTAAGTTTTCGTTTTCGGAAATCTTATATTCTTCCAATGCCTTAAAATAAAGCAATTTTCCGCTTTTAATATTTTGATATTGAACTTCCTCTGTTGATACCGCATATATTTTATTAGGCAGTACTTGTGCATTTACGCTAAGAACCGTTCCAAATATTAATATAGATAAAATCAATAATAACTTTTTCATATATTCCCTTTCTTTTTTTTAATTATATCATTTTGTGTTTATACGGGATATTTTAATATTTCTTAATATATTGTTATTTATTATCAAATATTAAATTTATATATACTTTATATATATAAGAGGTAAACATGAGCGCATTAATTAAATTTATTAACAGAAAAAAAAGATTTTCAACATTTATTTTTTTAAATATTTAGTATGGATAAATCATAAAATATGCAATTGATAAAACAAATAAAATCCAAGTGATTATGTTTGTTTTATTTTTCTGACCTGAAAACAGTTTTAAAATCGGATAAATTATAAATCCTGCGATAATACCTGAACCTATATTGTAAGTAAAAATCATAATACAAATTGTTAAGATTGCGCTTGCATACTCTGTAATGTCGTTAAAATCGAGTTTCTTTATAACAGAAGTCATTAAAATCCCTATATATAATAAAGCAGGTGCGTATGCGTATGGCGGGATTATGGAAATTAGGGGCGTAAAAAACAGTCCTAAAAGAAATAAAAATCCGACTGTAAGTGCGGTAAGCCCTGTTCTTCCTCCTGCGCTTATTCCCGTCATTGAATCAATATAAGCCCCGGGGGTTGTTGTGCCAAATAACGGTGCTAAAATAACCATAATTGAATCACAAATCATTGTACGTTTTTGATTTTTTGCTGATGAATTGTCATTATTATCAGTTTTATAATTTAAACTTATTAAAGCTCCCGAGGTATCAATATTAACCAAAAGAAAAATTACGAATAAAATGGGAATAAAATTTCTATGAAATATGCTTGGAAAATCAACTTGAATCAGTGAAGATGAAATTCCTGCGGGTAGTGTAATTATTTTTTCAGGCAAATTAATATCGCCTAAGAGTATTCCCGCAAGAGTTGCGCTAAGAATTGAAATTAAAACCGCACCTTTAACTTTTTTATTTATCAGAATAATCAGTAAAAGAAAAGTTAAAATTCCTAAAATCACATTGAGAGAGGTAAAATTACCGGTTTCGAGCGGGATTGTTTTTTGAGTAAAGTTAACAATACCTATATCTTTAAGTGCTATAAAAATAAAAAACAGTCCGAGTCCCGTACAGAATGTAATTTTAATTGTTTCGGGGATTTTATCAATAATATAAGTTCTAAGGTTAAAAAGAGTCATAATTAATAATACCGCCCCGCAAAGACAAATGCCCGCAAGTGCGCTTTTTATTGAAAAACTCATTGCAGTGCATATTGTATAAGAAATAAAGGCGGTTTCACCTAAAAATGGGGCAACCGCATAAGGCTTATTTGCGTACAGTCCCATAAATACACTGCCGATAAAAACTATTAAAGCAGTTATGCACAGTGTACTTTCAAAATTAAGTCCTGCACTGGCTAGTATCTTTGGACTTAATATAAATAAATACGACATTGTGAAAAAGGTAGTTAATCCTGCCAGCAGTTCTGTTTTTACTGTTGTTTTGTATTCTTTTAACTTAAATATATTTTCTAAAATATTCATTGTAATAAACTTTCAAGTTTTTTAATATCGTCATTGCTGAAAGGAATTTCTGACCTTTTTTCTCCATTCAAAACGGATTGAGTTTTTTCTTTAAGTATATCATTAATTCTTCCATAGTTTTCGTTTACGGGTGTGGGTTTTGTATTTTTAATCATAGAAATGAATATTTGTGAATTAGAAGGTTTATTTTTTTTATCCGTTAAAATAAATTCTTCGGCGGTGTCAATTCTTGCAGGAGTAATTAATCCGCAGTCAGCCATTTTTTCTGTTGATTGTTTTGAAGAAAGATATTTTATAAACTTAATTGCCTGTTCTTTATGCTTTGAATTTTTGGATATTGCCCACCCCGAGGAATCAATATATATTTTGTTTTTTTCGGTAGACGGAAATTCTATAATATCCCAGTCAAAATTTATAGTTTGCCTGAATTTAGGCACCATCCAGCGCCCCGAAATGTACATCGCAAGTTTTTTATTTATAAACATTTGCGCTGTTGTCATGCTTCCTATTTGCGCTTTTGAGGGTGAGATATGATATTCATTTATAAAATCCGAATATAAATTAAGAGCATCTTTGCTGTTTTGAGTATTTATAATTATATTTCTACAATCATCAGATAAAATACCTCCGCCGTTAGAAGCAAGGAAACTTAATAAAAATATCGGTTCTTCCTCAATATTTATTCCGTAATAATCTTTTGTTGTAACTTTTTGCGCTAATTCTTTTAATTCATATATATTATTTAATTTTTTTATATTATATATTCCGTGTTTTTTTAAAATATCCTTATTAACAAATATAACAGGTGCGGAAATATCTCGTGGAATTGCATATAATTTCCCGTTTTCGGTAAAACAATTTATTGCTTCAGGGTAATATGAATTAATATCATTTTTAAAATATTCAGATAAATCTTCAAGTAAACCTGCTTTTATATACATTTTAATAAATAGATTATTAATAAAAACAACATCGGGTGCTAAATTTGAAGCAAATAATAAATGAAGTTTTTGAAAATAATTTTGCGGAATATGTACAAATTCAACTTTTATATTTGTTTCTTTTTTAAAATTATTAATAAGCTCTTTTAATATAACAGTTTCGCTTTGTGAACCCCATGAAGTAAATTTTAAAACTTCATTACTGTTATTTTTTGATTGAAAAAATAAAGAATAAATAAATATACATACGATTATAAATAATGAAATAAAGAGTTTTTTCATTATTATATGGTTGCCAATTCTCTTATATCATTAGCCGAAATTTCAATCATGGCCTTATAATTATCTAATCTTACAATATAAGTTTCTTTGTTTCCTTTTTGGTCATAATATCTTGCTTGAAGGTTGTATTGGGAGATATTATTAAATTCTTTAATTAAAAAAGCCTTATCTTTAATAAATCCAAAAAGTTGAGTTTTCTTATTTTCAGCCGTTATATAAAATCCTTTGCTTTCAGAAATATTAATCTTGGAAATAATATTTTTATGATTATTAACTGAATATTCGCCGATGGCAGGAATTAATAAATCAGCCGGCGTAGAATTAGAAGCAATTAATATAGGATTTGTATGTTTTAATTTAACTTTTCCCGAATTATTATTTAATAACTTAGAAGTTTGATTTAATGTACTTTTAATTTCATATGAAGATTTTTCTTTATTTGATTTTATCGGTATATCAAAACATTCAAATGCTTTATCATTATTTGAATGAGTTTCCTTTTCAATGTTTTCATTATTTTTAAGTGAGTTCAAAAAACTTTTAGGAACTGATGTATAACTGTTTAAATCATTATTGTTATTTGATTTTTTAGTAAGATAAAAAATCATGAAAATTATTGCAAGAATAGCAAGTAAAGATAAAGTATTTACAATATTAATACTTTTTAATTGCATTAAAAATTCATTATAATTGGAATTTAAACCGGAAATAAGATTTATGGGACAATCATTAATCATATCAACACTTATACGAATATAATTAGTATTTTTATTATCCTTAATTGCTTCATTTTGAGTAACATTGAGTTTTATTTTATTTCTGTCAAAACCTGAAGCGTAATGAATTTTTGTTCCGTTTTTAGCCGTAACAGTATCAGGTAGAAATACATAATAAGAACCGTCAGCAATTTTTTGGATAAATGCATTACCTTTATACTCTTCATTAAAAAGCATGTTTAATGTTAATTCTTTTTTGTTTTGAGGTTCTATTATAATTCCTGAGAGTGTATTTATATTATTCTCTGATGCAAAAACATTCATTGCCGATAAAAATACAATGAAAATAAATGTAAATATCTTTAAGTAAAATATCTTTTTCATGTTTAATTTTTCTTTCCAAGGGATAATATATAATTAGTTAATATGTATACAGTAATATTAAAACATCAAAATATATTTTTTGTCACTTAAAAAACAAAAAAGATAAAATAAAATGAAATAATACTTAAGAAATAATTAATTTGTATGATAAAATTACCTTGAAAAAAGGCTGATAATTTGATAATATAATCAGCAGAAACGGTGTAATATGAATATATCAGATGAACAAGTAAATAAAATATTTGAATTGGCTTCTATGGGAAATAAAATGTCAATCAAAAAAGAAGAAATTACAACAAAAGAAATAAGTGAAGCATTAATTGAAATTGAAAGAAAATTAAATTCATTTACGACAGGAGTTCAAGTCGATTCATTATCCAATAAAAAAATATTAATAGCCGATGATTTAGAGTTATCTATATATCAATTGAGTACCGTACTAAAACGTATAGGAATTACACCATCCGTAGCAAGGCATAAAGAAGAAGCACTATCAGAATTAAGTAAAGTTAAGTTTGACTGCATAATAATTGATTTATTTTTACCCGGAAGTGATGACGGTTTTGAATTAATACAAGCTGCAATTGAAAAACGAAAAGAAGTTGAGCATGATACAAAAGTTGTTGTCATTTCGGGTACTGATGATAATGCATTAATTGAACATTGTTATGAATTGGGAATTGATTTTTATATTCAAAAGGATAAAGATTGGCATTCTAAATTGCTTAAGTATTTAAGTACCTCGTTTCAGTCCGATAAAAATATAGCCTATACAAAGTATGTAATAAATAATAATATTGTTTCTTATATTATTAAAAGATTTAATGAATCAAAAATATACGATGAATTGATAAAAAGCATTAATTCTGCTATGTATATGGGGTTAAAAAATGTAATTTTTGACTTAAAAGAAATATCTGTATTTGATAGTGATAATGCATATATATTTGCTGAAATATATAAGGTATGTGCTGAAAATGGCGGTAAGTTTGTATTGGTAAATCCTTCAATTAATGTAAAAGAAGCACTTTCCTTTGCATATTTGGAAGATGTAATTCCTTATAAAAATTCAATAGAGGATGCGGTAACATTAATTGTTAATCAGGAAGCTGCTCAATAAGCTGAATTCTTTTAATGTGTCTTTGTTCTTCAAATTCAGTATTAAGCCAAATTTCACAAATATCTTTAGCTAAAAATTGTCCGACAATTCTTTGACCTAAACATAGAATGTTACTGTTATTATGTAATCGTGAAAATTTAGCGGAAGTTGTATCCGAGCAAACAACGGCACGAATACCTTTAATCTTATTTGCGGCAATTGACATGCCAACGCCGCTTCCGCATATAAGAATACCCTTTTCAAAGCCGCCCATAGCAACTTTTTTTGCTGTATTCTGTGCTATTACAGGGTAGTCAACAGCTTCAGTCGAATAGCATCCGTTATCCGTAACTTCATAATTTTCCGATTTTAAATAATCAATTAAATAATTTTTTAATTCAAATCCGGCATGGTCACATCCGATAATAATTTTCTTCATAAAAACTCCTGATTAATAAAATTTTATCACTTAAAATATTTGTATAGATATATGTTACAAAAGTTAAAATATTTAAAAAAAATAGCATGTTTTTTTATTATTAAGTGTTTATAAATATGTAAAGTAAGGGAAAATTATGACTGAAATTTCATCCCAAAATCAAATATCCCCTGTAAATAACGGAGTCCCCGTAAATAATCCGCAGTATATTACAACTGCCGGAGGACAAAGTGTTTCGGTGCAGCCGTCAACTATAACATATCCGTATTATCAGTACCCGACATCATCTGTTTATGACCCGAATCAAAAACAGGCAGCTTCAGGTGTAAATATTTATATATATAATCCGTCAGCATTTGGCGCGCCAAGTTCAAATTCAGTAGCGAATGCTAATTATTTACCGAATGGTACGCAACCAAAAACTGGTGCAAATAAAGTAGATAAGCCTCAGCATCCGATTGCTAATACTTCAATAATAAATGATAATAGCGAAGTAAATGAGCAAGATAAAAACAATAAAAAGAAAGATGTAGTTAATTTAACAAATGAATATATAAAATCCTTGGAAAGTTATTTAAAAAGTCCCGATAAAAACGTTAGAAAAAACGGTATAGTAGATTTAATAAAACGCTTTGAAGAAGATTCAACAAGGTATAATAATCCGGCATTAACAGCGTTATTAAATATTGCATTACAAGATCCTGATGCAAATAACAGATTGCTCGCCATGACTTGTATTTCAGGTGAAAATGCCTGCGGTGATGAAAATACAGTAAAATTACTACAGGAGTTGCAAAAATCTGATAAATTATACGGGCAGGAAGCGCAAAGTGCAAATGAGGCATTATTGAAAGCAAATAGAACAAAATCAACAATTAATGCATAATAAAAAATAATCGGAAAGTAAAGGAAAAGGTAATAAAAATGAATGTAAGTGCGGTAACATCAGCAATAAAGAAATTCTCCGGTAAACCATTGGGAGTCGCATCTAAGGTTATTGGAGCGGTTACTGCTGCTTCGGTTTTATATGATATGTTTGTGCACGGAAAAGAGAAAGCAGTATCAACCGACAGAATAGAAACGGGTGATAGGGCTTATAATAATTACAGAGAGTACATGACTATGACTTCTGAAAGTGCTGTTACGGCAAAGGCTAAACATTTTTGGTATGATATAAAAAGTGATTTTTCATTATATCATCCATGGCAATTAACAAAGGGGTTTGTTATGGGTGCCGGTAACAGGTTTATTACGGCTCTTCCGCTGATTGGTTTATCTGCTGTAGCTTTAAAATGTAAAAATTTAGGTAAAGCAGCAGGTGTTTTGCTTGCTTTGCACGGAGTGAAATCATTTATTTTTGATGTAGTCGGGCTAGGCAGAAAAGAACATATTAAATAACTTTAGTAAATTTATAATTAACTGTGTTAATAGCCTGTTGTCTAACTACAAATCAGACAACAGGTTAATTACTTAAAATTCTTGATTTGTTTTAATTGTAATGTTAATAGAACGCTAGATACTATATATAATCAGAGAGGACGGCATAACGGTGACAGAAATATTACAAAAAAAAGAGGAAGTCAGTGTTGTAATTATTGAGGATTATAAATTAACAAGAGTAGGACTTAAATCGACATTAAATGAATATGAACACATAAATGTAATAGGAGAAGCTGAAGATGCTCAAGCGGGCATAAATTTAATAGAAAAATTACAACCTGATGTAGTATTAATGGATTTAGGATTACCCGGAATTAACGGACTTGAAGCTACAATAAAATTAAAAGAAAAAAATTGTAAATCAAAAATAATTATATTGACCTCACATGAAAGAGGAGATGAAGTAATAGCAGCATTAGGTGCCGGAGCAAATGCATATTGTTTAAAAGATATTACGCCGGAAACTTTATCAGAGGTGATAAAAAATGTTGCAGACGGAGCTTGCTGGGTAGACCCGGGTGTATCTTCAGCAGCATTAAATTTCTTCCCGAAACCAGAGAATGTTACTTTAATTCATTCAACGGAAGTTCAGGACGCTAGGGCTCAATTAACGGAGCGTGAACTTGAAGTGCTTAAACACCTTGTTAAAGGTAAGAGTAATACAGAAATAGCTAAAGAACTAATTGTCAGTGTACATACAGCAAAAGCCCACGTTTGCAGCATTCTTCAAAAATTGTGTGTTGATGACAGAGTACAAGCAGCAGTTAAAGCTATAAAAGAAAATATAATTTAGATTATATAAATATTCTTTTTAATTATGATAAAATATTTTAAGTGTTAAAACTGACGTTAGGATATTAATAATGGTTAAATTGTCGGTAGTTATGAGCACTTATAACAGAGCGCAGATACTGTTGGAAACGGTTAATTCCGTTTTAAATCAATCGTTTGCGGACTTTGAATTCATAATTATAGATGACTCTTCGACTGATAATACTAATGAATTAATTAAAAATATTAATGATAATCGTATTAGATTGTATAAAAATATAGAAAATCGAGGTTGTACTTTTAATTATCACACAGCGCAGAATTTAGCAAATGGAAAATACATAGTTCATATTGATGATGATGATATTTCTTTACCTGACAGATTTAAAATTCAATATAATTATATGGAGGAGAATAAGAATGTAGCATTATCAGGGACTTTTATAGAAACATTCGGCGAAAATGCACGTCCTTCATGGGTATTTTATACGGATAGTGATTTAATTGATTTCTCTATGAACATATATAACCCGATATGTCATTCATCGGTTATATATCGGAAATCATTTATGGAGTTAAATAATATAAATTATAATATGAATTATATATGCTCGCAGGATTATGAATTGTATATGAAAATATTGGAGAATGGCGGAAAAATAACAAATATTGCTGATACACTTGTAAAGTACCGTATGCACTCAGACAGGTTAACTGATAATTGGCAAACACAACAAATACAAATTAATAATGCCGAAAAGGTAAAAAAAAGACTGCTAAGCAGAATGTTTAATTTGGAAGAAATTGAACATATTATGGAACTGTTAAAAGATTTTCCGTTTAATAACTATAATGCTGAAAGTGTTCTTGAGGCTGTTGATTTAATTGCTCAAAAGAACAAGTATAAAGATGAAATAATACAATTGTTTAAAGAAGATGTAAAAAGCGGTAAATACAAATTTTAGCTCTTTACAATTGAAAATTTTTTTATTAATATAAAAATACGCTTTTGGAGGAGTGCCGGAGCGGTTGATCGGAGCGGTCTTGAAAACCGTCGTACGTGCGAGCGTACCGTGGGTTCGAATCCCACCTCCTCCTATTTATTGGTTTATTATCAATAACTTTAGTTCGTTCTCGGTTAGATCGCTTTCATATAAAGGGTATTCATACACATTATCAAAGCTACCATTATAAACATCTTTTATATAAGAATTAATTTGCTTTTCGTTTTTTGACATATATTCAATTAAAGAGGTTCTTTGTTCTTTTAAAATTTCATTTACATTTTCTTTCGTTACGTAAGTAGCAAAATCTTTTTCTGAATTTGATTTATCTATTATAGAATTTAAAATTTTAAGAGTAAAAGCATATCGATTTGCATGAATAACATCCCTAAAATAAAATCCTAAAGGCATTGTTGTATATTTATTCACATATGCCATGTCATAATAAGGAACAATTTGGGTTACCATTTTTTTCCATGCTTCTACGTCATCATAAATACCTTGTGAATATACATCTGCTAAATATAATGCATTAACAGGTGGTATAAAATAAATTCCGTTTAATTGTTTCTCCTTAATTAAATTGTGTATTTTTTTTAGTGTTTCAAAATTATCATATTCACATGTTTCATCATATGTATATCTTCTTCTATCATTAACCGTATATATTAATCTTTTAGGGGGATTTATGTTTACTTGATTTATTTCTTCAGGATTTACTTCTTCATGATTTATTTCTTCATGATTTACTTTTTCTATTTTCTCTTTTATATTTGAAAATATTTTTTTAATAGACCCTTTGGTAGCATCTAATGAAAAATTTAACTTCAAAAAGTCAGTTAATGCGTTAGATGGTTTTCTCGGTATTGTATAATGATTATAACATTTTATATAAGTATTAAATTCTAAAGAAACAATTACATTTTTTGTTTCGGGATGAAGTTTTAAAAAATGTTTTAATAAGCATAATTGTTCATTTGCTGAAGTTTTATTTAGAGTAATTACTGCTATATTACCATATTTTTTTATGAAATATTGAGTATTAATTGGGGATGCTCCAGAAGAGCCGCTTATTAATAAATAATCATATTTAATATTTTTTGTTAAATTAATACATGTATATACATAGTCTCTTTTAGGGATTATCTCTAATATATAATCCGGATTCGGATTTTTTGTAAAGTCGAAATATGCAGGATTCGGATTCCCTTTTAAATTGAATGGGTCTGTTATTATATTCATTATAATTATTCCTGCTATTAGGATTGATAATATAATTACAAATACCAGATTTTTATATAATTTTTTCACTAATAAAACCTCCTAAAAAATAAAATAAATAAATTCACTGCTTTTTGTAATAAAAAGTGTACTTATAAATAATAATACCGCAAGAATAATTGTATATATAGTATTATTCTTTTTAGCGTAAATTAATGCTAATTCGGTAGAATTTTTACTTATAAAGCTAAGATATACACATAAAATAAAAATTATTAAACTTAAAGATAAATCAAAAGAAGTCGGGAAAAATTTTATGTTTATACCGTTTAGCACAATAGCTTCAAACGTTGTATGATATCCGATTAATGATTTTAGAATTATGAAAGTTTCCTTTAAATCATTGAAGCCAATAAATGCGGATAAAAATACTAACGTAATAAATGTTAAAAATATTGAAAATGCCTTTGGAAGATTAATATTAAATTTCATCCAAATCTTATTTAAACAAACTAATACACCATTTAAAATACCATAAACTATGTTAACGTGATTAGAACCTTGCCATAATCCGTAAATAAAAAATACTATCATAATATTGATGCAAGATGTAAAAAGGCTTTTAGATTTTTTCATTAAAGGATTATAAATATAGTCTTTAAAAAATCTGATTAATGTCATATTCCATCTTGACCAATAATCCAGAATACTTTGAGCTTTATATGGTGAATTAAAGTTCCAAGGAATAATTATATTGAAAAGGTAAGCAGACCCTAATGCCATATCACAATATCCCGAAAAATCAAAATAACCTTGAAATACTTTAGCAATTGAATAGAACCATGTTAAATAAAAGTCAGAATATATTTCAAATTGATTTATGTGATCAATAAAAGGTGTAAAATGATCTGCAATTACCACCTTTTTTAATAATCCAACAGTTGTAAGGAATATTCCAATAAATATGTTTTCTTGATTTATAAATCTTTTAGATAAATCATTAAACTGTGGTATTATTTCCTGATGTCTTACGATAGGACCTGCTACAAGTTGCGGAAAAAATGAAACAAAAAGAGCATAATCAAAGAAATTATAATCTTTAATCTCTCCCTTATAGCAATCAATAATGTATGATATTTGCTGGAGTGTAAAGAAACTTATACCAAGCGGTATAATATAATCCATTGCATTAAATGGAGTATGTAATAATGAAGAGTATATTTTATATATAAATAAAAAATATTTAAACCCTATTAGTATTCCTATGTTTGTAATTAATGCCAATATTAATATAAATGTTTTTTGTTTTGCGGTTAAATTTCGTTTAAATAATAAACTGAATAAATAATTTATTATTATGGAAACAACCAGAATATATACGTATTCTATTTTATATGAACCATAAAAAAACAAAGAAGCCAGAAGAAGAAAGCATGTTGCAATTTTAAACAATTTAAATTTGTTTAGAAGAAAATATAAACAAAAAACAACAGGAAGGAATAATAATAAGTATTCTATCGAATTAAACAGCATCATTTCTCCTTATTTTAATATCAGCGTCTAAATATTTAACATTTTTAATTTTTTCAACCAAATCATTATTATCTTTAATATAATTTTCAAGCATAAGAGTATCTTTGTTCAAATAAGACTCTATATTTTCTTTTGTAACATAAGTCCCTATTTTTTTATTATCGGATAATAAGTCATTAACAATTAAATTGTTATATGTATTTGAAGGATGAATATTATCGACAAAGTTAAAATTGTTTTCATCTAAAGGTGTTGAATTATAATCATTTGCAAAGGAGTAATCATAAAATGGAGTAATTTGAGCCAATTTCCTTTTTAACTCTTGGTTAGTTTTCCACTGTCCTTTTTCATACAAATGAATTTTTTTTGTTATATGTATAGGGGAATAATATATAACAAGTTCAATATTATTTTTATCTGCAAAATCTTTAACTTCTTTAATTTTATTTAAATGTTCCAAGCTAAAATTATTATTATAAACTTTTTTCGCTATTTCTCTGTAAGGATAAACGTAAATTATATCTTTACCGTGATTTTTTATGGAGTCCCTAACAGTTACTAAGCTGTATTTAGTGGTGTTATAAGAAAAAAACAGATTTATAAAATCTTGAAAATCAAAGAAATTATGAGGTAAAGAGAGGAGAGTATCTTTGACTTCGTCATTTTTATCATTCCAAAAATCGTCATAAAATAGACCCCAGTATATTTTTTTAATATTAGGAGCTAATTTATTAATATTATATATGACCTGAGCAACTTCATCTACTTTTGCGACAGGGATAGTAAAGAAAGCAACATTATCAAGCCCCATGCCGTAATGAGAAAGGAGGCAGTTGCCTGTGAAAGCAATATCTTTATTTTTGCTGTTTAATTTTATATCCGAATATATTATTGTACGTTTATTTGAGTACTTATGAGTTTTAACATTATTAAAACTGTTTATGGTTGAATCTCTAAAAATATAATACGGGTCTACAATATAATTAAATGTAACGATTAAAGCAATTAATAAGACGAAAATAAATATAAATAAAATATCTTTATGTTTATTTGTATCATTATTATTGTTATTTTTCATTTTATCCACCATACTCGTAAATTCAATAAAATTAAATAATTTAAAAACTTTACTATTCTACATGACTATATTATCATAAATATATAAATTGGTTAGTATAGTAGTTTGACAAGATATGGAATATAAGTATAAATCATTGTTTGATGTTTGGCAGGATAGTTGTAAAAAATATTCTGAATTAACAGCATTTTCCGATAATAAAGAAGAAGTAATAATAACATATAATCAGGCATTTAGGGAGTTGTGCTTTTTAGCGCAAGAGTTTCAAAAATTAGGATTAAAAAGGTTTGACCATGTTTGTTTATTCGCTTGCAATTCACCACGCTGGCTCATAATAGAACAGGCAGTAATTACGCTTGGCGGTGTTTGCGTATCAAAAACATCGGAAATAAATATAAAAGAATTGGATTATGTATATAATAACAGTGATTCTGTTGTACTTATTACTGATAAAAAGGATATTATTAATCATTTTATTGAATCTGACGATTTCAAAAATAAGGTTAAATTTATACTATACATAGGAAATGATGAATATAGTAGTGTGAATGATTTTAAAATATATAATTTGAGCGACCTTTTAAAAAATTTAACAGATGAAACCCCAATAAAAACGGATTGGGAAGAAGAACCTTTTGACACAGCATATATAAATTACACATCAGGAACATCTTCTTCTCCTAAGGGAGCCATGCTTCCTAATATCGGTATGTCTTATGTAGTGGAGGAACTTCAGAAATTCAACGATATAAAAGAAGGTAAAACCTTTGTTGTAACCTTTCCGCTATCAAGTGCAGGCGGTAAGAGTTTTAATCTTCTTTGTTTTTCGCAAGGCTGCAGAGTTATGTATACACCTTATAAGGAATTTTATGAAGTTATTGACAGGTATAAGCCTGAATATCTGCACTGCGCACCTAAAATAATGCAAACCATGCACGAAAAATTAATGAATGCGGTTAAAGAAAAGGGGATTTTATTTCAATATATTTATAATACTGCATTTAATATTTCTAAACTTATACAAAATGCTGAAAGAAAATGCAATGTTTGCGCTAAAATTTTAAAACCCGTTAAAAACTTTTTGGATAAAAAAGTATACAAACAAATCAGAAATACTCTTTTAACTGATGAAACAACGGTTTTTGTCGGTTCAGCTCACTTGGCAAAACCGTTAGAAGATTATTTTAACATTATAGGTATTCCGCTCATCCAGCACTACGGGCTGACTGAAACAACGGGGCTTGCCGTAAGCAATACGCTTGAAAGTCAGAAAAAACACCCCTATACTGTCGGCATTGCATTTGATGGTACTACAATCAGAATTATTGACCCTGAAACTCATAAAGAAATGCCGACTGGAGAAGTCGGGTTAATTACATTGGGCGGAATTGAAATATTAAAAGAGTATTATAAAAACGAAGAAGCGACTAAAAAAGCTATTTTAGAAGAACATTTTTTAAATACAGGCGACCTTGGTTATGTTGATAAAGAGGGCTATCTGGTCGTTTTATCAAGGTACGATGATGTTATTGTAATGTCAAACGGTTATAATGTTTATACACCGTTATTGGAAAATGAGGCAAAAGACTCTGAATTTGTTAATCAGATTGCAATAGCGGGTCACGGCAAACCATATTTAACTGCTATTATTGTTTTAAATAATATTGAATATCAATCATGGTGTGAAAAAAATTCTATAAACGGAATTGATGCAAACAAAAATGATAAGTTTAAAACATTTCTGATTGAAAATTTAAACGAAAAAATAAAAAGAAAAAATGACTGGAAGTATTACGAAAAACTTAAAAAAGTGTACTTTTTAAGTGAACCTTTTACGGTTGAAAATGGACTTTTAACAGGAACTTTAAAGGTTAAATATCAAAAAGTAATTAATACTTACAAAAAAGAAATCGAAAAATTATACGAGGAGAAATAAGTGGCAAAAGGTCAAAGCAGTACGATAGAAATTTTATCGCCAGGGAAAAATTTAGAATATGCAAAAGAAGCAATAAGATGCGGGGCGGACTCAATATATATAGGTGCTCCAAAATTTTCACTGCGTCATGAACAGGGCAATACAATGGAAGATATTAGAGCACTTGTTGAATATGCTCATAAATACTGGGTTAAAATATATATTCCTCTTAACTGTTTATTGTTTACGGATGACGATATTAAACTTGCAAAACAAATGATAAATGAGTTCTATGAAATGGGAATAGACGGGCTTATTGTTCAGGATATCGGGATACTGGAGCTTGACCTGCCGCCTATCCCGATTATATTAAGCACAAATGCTATGTGCTTTAAAAAAGAAGATGCGCAGTTCTTTGAAAAATGCGGAGTAACAAGGATAGTTCTTCCCCGTGAACTTACTTTTGAAGAAATTAAAGATATAACGGATAATTCAAATATTGAAATAGAAACCTTCTGCTATGGGTTTTTATGTGTAGGTTACAGTGGAAATTGTTATCTTGCTTATGTGGAAAACTTAAAAAAGACTCAATCATCTGATAAGGCGCATTATTTAGCTTCAAACCACGGAGTTTGCCCTGAAAGATGTATGGGAAATTGGACTTTAAAAGATAACAAAGGAAACATAATCAGAGAAAATGACAGATTGTTTAATTTAAGATTTTTAAGTCTTGATAAAGAAATTGAAAGGCTTGTTGATATAGGAGTTGACTCCTTTAAAATAGCAGGCAGAGAAAAGGATTTAAAGCACGTTAAAAATTCAACCGCAATATTTTCGCGAATTGCGGACAATCTAGTAAAAACAAAAGGACTTAAAAGAATATCATCGGGCAGAACAATTTTAGGCTTTGAACCCGATTTATCCAAAAACTTTAATAAAGGTTTCACGGACTTTTTCTTTAACGGAAGAAAAAAGGAAATGTATTCAAAATATCATTTGGTCGGAACAAAAGTCGGTGTTGTTAAAGATTTTGACGGTAATTCATTTGTCCTTAGCGGTGATATTACTCTTAATATCGGCGATAAATTAAGATACCAAAAAGACAATAAACAGGTTCAAACAATTGCAATAACCGATATTAAGAACGGAAGATACTTTGCTGACGGAATAAATGACGACATAACAGGACTTGAACTATACAGATATATTGATGTAAAAGGATTTAAAGAAGTTGAGGAGTCTGTTAATTACCGCGTTATTTCGGTTGAACTTGATATTAACAAACAAAACGGTGAATACAACATAATTGCAGTTGATGAGGATAATAATAAAATTGAGCTGTCTGTTCCTAAAGGGAATATAAAATACAGCGCTGATGAACTTCAAAAGAGTCTTTTTAAACTTGATATTGATTGCGAGTTTGCAGTTGATAAGGTTACATCACAATCAGATATATTTCTTGATGACATTGAAAAATTTAAAGAAAATATTTTTGAATTGTTAAGAAGTGAAAGAGCAAAAAATAGACCCGTAAAAAGAGTACAAGTAGAAAAAAACAATCATCCGTATTACAAAAAAGAACTCACATACCTTGCAAATGTAACAAATAATATGACAAAAGCGTTTTATGAAAGGCACGGAGTCGAAAAAATTGAAGCGGGACTTGAAACTGGTATTCCTCTTGAAGATAAAAGAGTATTTTCTTCAAGATACTGTTTAAGAAATGAGCTTGGCGTTTGTTCAAAAACAAATCCGCAAAATATTCCGCCTTTACCGTGGCACTTGGAACAGTTAGAAAACGGAAACAAATTTAAAGTTGAGTTTGACTGCGCAAAATGCTCTATGTATTTATACTGCGAGGATGAGGAAAATAATTAATGATAACATTTTTTATAGGCTTATTAATATTACTTATCGGCTATTTTACATATTCAAAATATATAGAAAAACAGTTTTCGCCTGATGATAGAAGCGTTCCCTCCCAAGATTTATATAACGGCGTTGATTATGTCCCTCTGCCCTCATGGCGAAATCAGCTTATAAATTTATTGAACATTGCAGGCATGGGACCTATTTTATCAGCATTACAAGGTGTTGTGTTCGGCCCGATATTCTTTCTTATAGTTCCTATCGGATGTATTTTAATGGGGTGCGTTCATGACTATTTTAGCGGAATGATTTCTATAAGAAACAAAGGTTATCAAATAACACAAATAACAAAAAAGTATTTTGGTAAAACTTTCTTTAATACTTTTACGGTTATAGTTTCAATAATGTCGATATTGTGGATTACGGTATTTATATATTCGGCAGGAGATTTATATTTAGGGAAAATATTAAACGAAACAGATTTTACGTTCCATAACCCTGTTGCAGTCGTAACATATATTGTGGTCGGCATTTACTTCTTTGTAGCCGCATTATTCCCGATAAATAAATTAATGGCAAAAATATACCCGTTTATAGGACTTTTATTTGTTATAGGTTCAATATTACTTTTAATCGGATACGTGTCAAAAGGGTTAAGTCTGCCCGAGTTTGATATTCATCATCTTAATTGGCATTATAAAAATTTACCTTTAATTCCGTTTTTCTTTATGACGGTAAGCTGCGGACTGTTATCGGGTTCACATGCTACTCAAACCGCAATTGTTGCAAGAACTATGAAAAATGAATATGAGGGCAGAAAAGTATTTTTTAAAACTATGTGTTTTGAAAGTTTAATAGTAATGATTTGGGCGGCAGGTGCGTTATATGTTTATCATAATGCGCTTGTGGATGAGAGTATGTTCGGCACGGTTAACATAGTAAATGTTATAGCAAAACAGTTTACGCCGTTTAATTTGTCTTTGGTTGTTGTTGCAGCGGTATTATGCCTGCCTTTAACTTCAGGTGATACAGCGCTTCGTTCTCTAAGAATGGTTGTCGCTGACGCACTTGACTTAGACCAAAAACCGATTAAAAACAGATTAGTTATTATATTGCCCGCAATGCTTGGCGTTTTCTTATGTTTATTCTACGCTAAAGCCTATCAAAACCAATTTGCGGCACTTTGGCAGTATGTAATGTTATTTAACCAGTTACTTGTTATTCCGACCTTCTTAATAGCAACAATTATTTTGTATAAAAATAAGAAGAATTACCTGTTAACGCTAATTCCGGGGTTATTCTATATATTTATAATTTCATCATTCATATTTAACGCAAAAATCGGCTTGAATTTGAGCCTGCCGATTGCGGAAGCGCTCGGAATTATTGTAATGTTTATAAGTCTTTATGCTATTATTAAAAGGTGCCGAAAAGAATAGTTTAGAGAGGAAAGATGCTTTTTAATTCACTGGAATTTCTTTTTATATTTTTGCCGATAGTGTTTACAGTTTATTTTCTTATAAGCAAAACAAGGCTGATAAAATATTCTAATCTTTGGCTTTTAATAGCGTCTTTATACTTCTATGCTTATTATAAAATTGAATATCTTCCTTTAATAATAATTTCAATTTTATTTAACTATACAATGGGATATTTTATCCAAAAAGATTTTAAACAAGGAATGAAAAAATTTCTGCTTATATTTGCAATCGTTGGAAATTTAGGACTGTTATGCTATTACAAGTATTTTAATTTTGTACTTGAAACAATAAACAGTTTTAATTTAACTCATTTTGATACAATGAAAATTTTATTGCCTTTAGGTATCAGCTTTTTTACGTTCCAGCAAATTTCATACATAACAGATACTTATAAAGGCGAAGCAAAGCAGACAAACATAATAGATTACTCATTGTTTGTATCATTTTTTCCGCAGTTAATAGCAGGTCCTATATGTATGTATAAGGAATTAATTCCTCAATTTCAGGATATGGCAAAAAAGGTTATTAACCGCGAAAATATATATAGAGGTTTGTTTCTTATAACAATAGGTTTATTTAAAAAAGTAATACTTGCAGATAACTTTACTAACTTTATACAAGATGTAATGCACTTAGAAGCTATGACGGAATTTTATACGTCTTGGGCATTCGCATTTTCAATAGCACTTCAAGGGTATTTTGATTTTTCGGGCTATTGCGATATGGCACTTGGTATTGGTGCATTATTTAATATTGAACTGCCCATAAACTTTGATTCGCCTTATAAATCAAAAGATATATCGGATTACTGGCGCAGATGGCATATTACAATGGGAAGATTTTTAAAATACCACGTTTATATCCCTATGGGCGGAAGCAGACGCGGTGAACTTAGAACTTATTGGAATTTGTTTTTCGTATTTTTAATAACAGGTATTTGGCATGGCGCAAACTGGCCCTGCATTTTATACGGTACAATTAACGGAATTTTTGTGAGTATAAATAAACTTTGGAAAAAAACAAATATTCAAATTAATGATAAACTTGCGGTATTTATTACCTTTATAACAATGGTATTTATAGCTCCGCTGGTTATGATTAAACATGTTCATCAATACTTTTTATCGGTTAAATCAATGCTTGCTATAAATACTCATTTTATCCCCGCAACTGTTGATAACTTTAATTTTGTATTTTCAAACCCTCAATTAAAATTAAATATCATACTCTTTGTAGCAAGTTTTATAATAGTATTTTGCTTTAAAAATTCTAACGAGCTTGCGCCAAAATATGCAGCTTCAAAAAATATTTTTATATCAATACTTTTAGCAACTGTATTTATAATTTCGGCACTTTCTATCACAAAAGGCTCTGAATTTATTTATTTTAATTTTTAAATATTATTTAATTTATTTATTACTATACCCGACAACAATTTTGGATAAAAATATGTTGATTTTTGAGGCATTCTGTATCCTGCTGATGATATTTTAAGTATATCGCTCATTTTGGGATATGCCATAATAAAGCAGGCGCTTGCATTTTCTTTAACCGAATTAAATGCTGTTTTTTCCTGCTTTTCGTATTTTATTCCGTCTTGAGCCATAAGTTCTTCCTGAGAATATCCAAGTTCTTTTTTTAAAATAAGTTCATGTAAAACGGTTAAATCGAGTTCTTGAAGTTCTTTAGGCTGTTGTATTGTTTTTTCAATTCCGTTTTTTAATTTTAAAACATAATAGTTTGAATCATTTTTTAATATTAAACCGGTGGTTATTTGTTTTTTATTCTCTTGTTCGATTTTATTTAAAAATTCTTCTTTTGAATTTATTATTTCAACATCATAGTATTTTTTAACTTTGTTTAAAATATCATCGTGTTCAAAGTTTTTTTCTATAATTCTGTGTGTAGGATATATTATTAAATTTTCATCAGAAGCGTTTGTAAAATAGCTCATAACAAACTTTGCATATTTATTGTCGGGATGTAAATTTGAATAGTTCATTGAGGTTTCATACCTGTGGTGTCCGTCAGCTATTAAAAGTTTTTTATCTTTCATTACTTCTTTAATAATATTAATGTCTTGTTCATTATCAATAATCCATACAATATTTTCTACCCCGTTATCATCATTAACATCAATAAATGGTGTTGTGGCTTCATATTTTGAAAAAACTTTTTTCTCCAGTAATTTTTGTTCATCGTTATAGACCATAAATATTTGAGAAAAGAACGCACCTGTTGCGCTAACTAAATTTAATCTGTCCTGTTTTGGACCGCCCATTGTATATTCATGGGGCAGGATATTTTTAAGTGCGAAATCTTGTATTTCATTGCAGGCAATAAAACCTCTGCGTTCAATATGTTTGCCGTTTTCTAACGTATATTTTTGTATAATATAAAATATTGCAGGCTTTTGAGTCTTTTGTAATATATTCTCATCCTGCCATTTTTCAAAATTTTCTTTTGCGTCAGCGTACCTGTCTTTTGCTTTGGAAAGAATCAGCCTTATAACATTATATTCACTTCTGTTATACAAATCATTTTGATATTCTTCATTTATAACATCATAAGGAGGTGCAATTACATCTTGCATATTTACTTTTTCCTGATTATATATAATTGCATTTATAGGTATTACTTGCATTGTCAAATCCTTTCATTTCTTTCTTTATTTTATTAATAAAATATTTAATATGCAATTTAAATGATATTTATTTGTTGACAAAATATTAAAAAATTTATCATACGTTTTTCTAAAAAAACAAAAACTGAATTTTAAAAACTTTTGATGATATATTTACGAAAGATGATAGTTAATTTATCGGGTAATAGTGATTAGTATATTGATTTTGTTATTAATTTTTATTTGATATAATAAAAATCACTTCTTCAGCAAGCAGATTAGAGAAAATATTGTATTGTATGCCTTTTCGAACAGTTGCTCTTGTCGTATAAATACCTTGAAGAATTTTTATGTTATGTTTTTGCGCATATTCAAAAAAATCTTTAATTGTTAAAAGGTGAATGTTGGGAGTGTTGTACCATTCAAACGGTAATACTTTTGACTTGGGCATATTACCTGTAATAAAAAATCTGAATCTTATTCTCCAATATGCAAAATTAGGAAAACTAACAATACATTTTTTACCAACTCTCAGCATTTCATCTAAAACAAATTCGGGATTACATACTGACTGTAAGGTTTGATTTAAAATTACATAATCATACGATTTATCCGCAAATTGTTTTAATCCCTCATCTATATCTCCTTGTATTACGGATAAACCTTTTTCAATGCAGGATATTACCTGCTCTTGCGATATTTCAATTCCGTTCCCGATAATATTTTTAGTTTTTTTAAGCAATTCAAGTAAATATCCGTTCCCGCAGCCTAAATCTAAAACTTTTGAGCCGTTTTCTATCATTTCTGATATTAATGAATAATTAACATGGAGTCCTTTTGATTGTGTGTAGTGATTATCCATTATTATCTCCTTTAATATGATTGTTTAGAAAACTCCCGATTATTTTGCTTTGAACATCGTATTCAAGCAAAAATGCGTCATGTCCGCAGGGGGATTTTATTTCGCAATATGAAACATCTTTATTTAATCGCATTAAAGTATTTACGATTTCTTTTGCCTGTGATGAGGGAAACAGCCAATCGGAGTCAAAGGAAATAATAAGGAACTTTGATTTAGTGAGTTTAAAGGCATTTTCAAGCGAGCCGTATTTATTTTCAAGGTCGAAATAATCAACAGCTTTAGTTATGTACAGGTAGCTGTTTGCGTCAAATCTGTCGACAAAAATTTCACCTTGGTGTTTTAAATAGCTCTCCACCTGAAAATCTATATCAAAATTAAAATCATAATGCTCTTTATTTTGAAGCCTTCTTCCGAATTTATTATACATGGCTTCTTCACAAAGATAGGTAATATGACCAATCATTCTGGCAATAGATAAGCCTCTGTCGGGTTTAATTTCTTTATCATAATAATCGCCGCTATTCCAAGCGGGGTCTGAAATTATAGAGTTCCTTCCGACTGCATTGAAAGCTATTGCTTGCGGTGATAATTTAGAGGTAGTTGCAATTAATATTGCTGATTTTACAAAATCGGGATATGTAATTGAAAACTGCATTGCCTGCATACCGCCCATTGAACCGCCTGCAACGGAATACAAACTTTTAACTCCGAGATAATCAAGAACTTTTTTTTGAATTTTTATTGTATCTTCAATAGTAAAAACGGGGAATGTTATTCCGTAAGGCTTACCTGTATTCGGATTAATGCTTGATGGTCCCGTTGTTCCGCTGCAGCCTCCAAAAATATTTGTGCAAACTACAAAATACTTATTGGTATCAAATGGTTTATCAGGACCTATTAGCTCATCCCACCAGCCTGCTTTCTTATCATCTTTGCTTTTATATCCTGCGGCGTGAGCGTCGCCTGTCAATGCGTGAATTATTAAAATTGCGTTATCTGCATTTTGGTTAAGAGTTCCGTATGTTTCATAAGCAACGGTGACGGGTGAAAATTCAACTCCGCTTTCAAGTTTAATATTTTCATCTATTGTATAATATTGAGTTTTAACAATTCCTATGCTGTTCATTTTCTTGATATTTCTATTGCATTATCAATGTCTTCTATAATGTCGTCAATATTTTCAAGCCCGATAGAAGCGCGCATATAATCATTTGTAATGCCTGCTTTTATTTTTTGCTCATCAGAAAGCTGTCTGTGGGTTGTTCCTGCGGGATATGTAATAATAGAGCGTACATCACCCAGATTAGTTGCGTGAATAAATAATTTTAATGCCTCTATAAATTTTGTTCCGTCGCCGTCTACTCCAAAACCTATCAATGAAGAAGCACCTTTGGGTAAATATTTTTTCGCAAGCTCAAAATCTTTACTGCTTTTTAAGAGCGGGTATGTGACAAAATTTATATGAGGGTGATTTTGTAAGTGTTCGGCAAGTTTTAGTGCATTTTCGCAGTGCCTGTCCATTCTAACATGCAATGTTTCAAGTCCTAACATCGTTAAATAAGCGTTAAACGGACTCATACAGCAGCCTAAATCTCTTATTAAATGAGTTCTGCATTTTGCTATGTATGCGGCATTTTTAAACGCCTCCGTGTATATTATGCCGTGGTAGCTTTCATCGGGAGTAGTGAGCATTTTAAATTTGTCATTGTTTTCCCAATGGAATTTACCGCTGTCAACAATAACACCTCCCATTGCATTGCCGTGTCCCGATAAATATTTTGTTGTGGAGTGAACTATAATATCCGCTCCATATTCAATCGGTCTTAAAAGATATGGTGTTGCTACCGTATTATCAATAATTAAAGGAATTTCGTGTTTATGAGCCAATTTTGCCAAATTTTCAATATCTGCAACTTTTATGCTCGGATTGCCTATGGATTCCGCATATATACATTTAGTTTTATCGGTTATTGCTTTTTCGTAGTCTTCAAGATTATCCGTATTTATGAATTTTACGTTTATTCCCATTTGTTTAAATGTTTTTGCAAATAAATTATATGTTCCGCCGTATATTTTTGCGGATGTAACAATTTCATCTCCGCACTCTGCTATATTTAATATAGCGATTAGTATTGCCGATTGCCCCGAAGATACGCTTAATGCCCCTACACCGCCTTCCAGCATTGCAATTCTTTTTTCAATCATTTCGCAAGACGGGTTTGTTAATCTTGAATATATGTCGCCCTCTACTTTTAAATCAAACAGATTAACTGCGTGTTCTACGCTGTCAAAGCTGTATGCCGTTGTTGCATATATCGGCATTGATATGGCATGATTTTGTTTTTTTAAATCCGTAAATCCTTGTGTAGCTATTGTTTCAAATTTCATAATTATCTCTTATCCTTTTTATTTATTATAATCTATAGCTTACCACTTGCATAATTATTTTTAAATGTTATTATTAATTTGAAATAGGGAAGTAAAAATGTTAAATATAGTTTTAAAACATCATCATTGCCATAGCAACCTAAAAAGGCTGTTGAATTGGTAATGCGGTTTTAAAATTTTTTCAATTCTTACAAAACGGTCTTTTTAGGTAGAAAAAACCGTTTTTTTGTACTTATGGAATTGGAGAAAAATAATGTTAACATCTATTATATCGGCTATCGGCAACAACAACAGTATATATCCTTTATTAATAAGAGATTGCGGAATAGAAAATCCTGTTAAAGTCGCAATGACTTATAAACAAAATAAATCTGATAAATATATTGCCAGAAATGCGGTAAGGGAAAGAATTATTGATGAATACGCTACATCTGCGGTTTGGCTTGGCGGTATTCCTTTAGTAGAAAAAATTTGTAATAAATTTATAAGTAAAAAAGGTTTTAATCCAAATATAAGTAGTGAGCTTTTAAACGGAGATACTTTTCAGAATATTACGGCAAATATTGAACAGTTTAAAACGAAAGCTCCTGATGCGGTTAAAGATTTAATAAAAATAAGAGATAATCAAAAGTTATATCAAAAGTTAAGCGGAGCAAAACTGCTTGCTTCAATTGCCATTCCGACATTAATTATGGGATTTGTTCTTCCGAAATTAAATTTTGGAATTACAAAAAAAATTATGAAAAACAATTTAAAAGAAATGGTTATTCCAAAAAATCAAGTTACATTTGAAGAATTTGATAAAAAAATAAAAAGAAAAAATAATCCTTCCTTTGGTTTAAATCCGTTTTCAGCGCTGAATAATTTAACAACGGTACAAAAAATGGCTGTAACTGATTTAGGGCTTAGTGCGGGCAGAATATCTACCGCAAGAAATAAGAATGAGGCTTTTGACAATGCCGTTAAAATGACGGGAATGATTTATTTAAATTATATTGCTCCTAAACAGACAGCAAAACTTTTTGATAAATTGACAAAGAAAATATTTAAGTTAAATGTTAATTTAGACCCTGTTGTTTTTTGTGATAAAGAATTTATCAATGCAGTTAAGAATAAATCACTTCAATTTCCCATGTCTGATAGTCCTCAAGACGTTTTAAAATTTATTGATTTAAACCCTGAAGCGGTTATAACAAAACTGGCGGCAAAAACTAAATTAATAAAGATGTATGACTCAACAACAAGAGACCCCCGAAAATACGTAAGTATAAAGGACTTAAATGAATTTATTAAAAATATTAAAGATTTTAGCGAGAGTGCAATAAATTCAGGCAGGATTGATGAGTTTGCCAGAAAGGCAAAAACTGCAAAATGTTTAAATATAGTGGCAAATGTAGCATTAAGTTCATTCCTTTTGGCATTTTGTCTGCCTAAAGTTCAGTTTTTTATCAGAAAAATGGTGACAAAAAGTAAACTTGAACCGGGATTAGTGCAAAATCAGCGTGATGAAAAGGTATAAGAATAATTTCTTAATCTTATAAAAAAGTAAATGCTTATTATACATAAAATTGCACCAAGAACGGTTAATGCTTTAGAAATTCCGACTGCGTGAGTAAATGAGCCTGCAAAAAAATTACTTATCGATACTGTTCCCATGTAGCATATTGAATGTATACTCATAACACGGCCTCTGATATCATCATCAACAACGGTTTGAATTAATGTATTAATGCTTGTTAAAGTTCCTATTGTTCCTATTCCGACTAATAACATTGCAAACATAGCGATTGATAAAATGTTAGTATGCCCGAGAATAATAAATCCTGCACCGAATAAAAATACGGCGATATTTAAAATTAATTTTAATCCTTTAATGCTTGATTTCGCTGCTAAAAACAAAGAAACCGCAATTGCGCCTATTCCTGCTATGCTCATAAGGAAACCTAATGTATCAGCGTTTTTGTGCATAACATCTGCCGTGTATATAGGCATTAACATAGGATATGTCATCCCGAGGAAACTGAAAAGCGCAATATATGACATTAATACCCCGATTTTTGGCGTATTCAATATGTAATTTATCCCCTCTTTCAATCCCTCTGAGACTGTTTCATTTTTTATTTTTTCATCTTTTATTTCATTAATTTTCATACGTTTTACAAGAATATTAATCGGAATAAAACACAAAAAGTTAATTAAAAAACAATAGCCCGCGCCGATTGTAGAAATAACAATCCCTGCGATGGCAGGACCGAGAAGTCTTGCGGCATTAAAACAAGTTGCATTAAGTGCAATGGCATTGTTTAAATCTTTTTTATCATCAACAAGCAGGATAAACATAGACTGCCTTAGGGGGCTGTCTATTGCCGCAATAATATTTAAAAATACACCCAAAACGGCAATGCTCCATATCGGGTAATGATTTGTTAAAACCATTACCGACATTATAAAAGCCTGCAGTGCAAATAAATTTTGTATTATTATTAATAACTTTTGTTTATCAAATTTATCTATTATAACGCCTGCAAATGGAGTAATTAAAAATAAAGGCAGAGCGCTTAAAAACATTATTGAACCCATTACAAAAGCTGATTTTGTAATATCATAAACAAGCCAGCTGATTGCAACATTTTGAGTCCAGATTCCTATTTGTGCAACCATTAATCCGGGGAAAAATAATTGAAAATTTTTATATTTTAATGCTCTAAAAATTGATTTCATAATATTAATGTTATCATAAATAATAAGTTAATAATAAAAGGAAACAATATGAAATCATACGCACTTATTCTTGCCTCAGGGAAAGGAAAAAGATATGGAACGGATACCCCAAAACAATTTATAAAAATTATGGGAAAAACAATACTTGAGCATTCAATTGAAGCATTTGAAAAAAATCCTTTAATTGATGAAATAACAGTAGTTATCACTCCCGAATATAAAATGCAGGCGGAGGATATAATTAAAAACAATAATTATAAAAAAGTAAAAAATATTATAAATGGCGGAATTGAGCGTAAAGACAGTTCATATCTGGGTGTTATGTCAATTGCAGAGAATTGCAAAGAAGAAGTAAATGTTTTAATTCACGATTGCGCAAGACCGCTTGTTTCTCAAAATATAATATCAAACTGCATAGAAGCATTAAAAAATCATGAAGCAGTCAATGTGGCTGTTCCTTTAACTGATACTGTTTTTAAAATAAATGATAATCATATTGATAAATTATTAAACCGTGCCGAATTAATGAGGAGCCAAACCCCACAGTGTTTTAGGCTTTCTCTTATAAAAAAAGCGCACGAACTTTCAAAAAACGATAAGGATTTTACCGATGACTGCGCATTAGTTGTTAAACACAATATGGCAGAAGTTTTTGTTATAAATGGTGATATTGAAAATATTAAAATAACTTATCCTATAGATTATTTTATTGCGGAAAAGTTATTTCAAAACGGGAAATAAATTATACCATATCATCAAGTGCATTATTCATTGCTTCTAATCCGTTTGATACGGATTGATTTGCATATTTTTCAGCAAGTGTGCTTACATTTACGGTAAATTGGTCATAGTCAAAATCTTCGGGAGTCGCAAGTATTGTCCCTATTTTTTCGGCAAGCAGTCTGTCTAATTGCATTCCCGTCCCTGTTGTTCCTTTATTCCAACCGTATGCACAGTACTCTGTAATGCTCATTTCTTGCCCGTTTGCCGTAAGCGCGTATCTTATTTTATTTATATCATCATCGGTATATTTTGTACCTAAAAGTTTGTTGAATTCATTTATTTGATATTCCTCATTATATTCCTTATCAACACCTTTATCTCCGATTTTACTTCCGTTTGTTGATAATAATAAATTTTTAAATGTTCTCCGTATCTGCTTTTGTGTATTTTCTTCAGCATTTTTATAAGTATTACTTATCTCGGATAATATTTTGTTACCTTGCGAAAGTAACTCTGAATTGCTTATTCCCGAAATACTTACACCAATTTCATTGTGTGAGTTTTTAAGTTCATTTATATACTCATCATAATTTGAAGCTATTGAGTTTAAAACGATAATTGTAGCAATAGCGGCTTTATCAGGATTAGAATATAAATTGTTGGTAACTCCGTTTTTTGCATTTATCCCATAATCAGTTAAAATCTTTTTTTGTTCTTCGGTTAAAGCAGATCCGTTAAGAAAATCATATATTTTCATTTGCGTCATGCCTGATGATGCTGACGCTCCGCCTGTCCAAATATCTATTTGTTTTAAAACTTTTCTTAAAAAACCGCCAAACCCTGTATTTTCACTAACATATCCTTTTTCATGCCCCATTCCCGTTTCTTGACTTGACAGAGCAAGTGCAATACAGGCTAAACTGTCGTATTGTTCTTCAGTTATATTTAATTTTTCACACAGAGTTGATTTGTTATCTGTAAGTCCGTTTAAAAATTTTGCGCCGTTTTCATCGTCGCTTACGGCTGTTTGATTATAAGTTTCATTAAAAGAAGTTCTGTTTTCTTCTGTTTTTTCAGTAGTATAAAGAATACTTATATCTTCAAGATTAATATTTTCCTCTGATTTTTGCGGATTAATTACATTCCCGCCTTTGCCATCAGTGATTGTGGTTACATTAGGTTTTATCATAACTATACCTTTAATAATTACATTTTATTAATCGGCATAATTTTTAATTACTTTAATTTTTTTTGAAATCTTGACATAAAACTTTATAAAAATTAGTATTTTTTTATGAATGAAGAAAAATTGCTTGTTGAAATGTATACGGATGGAGCCTGCAGCGGTAACCCCGGAAAAGGCGGGTACGGGTGTATATTACGTTATATGGATAAAAATTTAAAATATCATGAAAAGGAGCTTAGTGCAGGCTATAAATTAACAACAAATAACCGTATGGAACTTATGGCGGTTATAGTTGGGCTTGAGGCTTTAAAACAGCCGTGTAAAGTAGTTATTTCTTCCGATAGTAAGTATTTTACCGACGCTTTTAAACAAAATTGGATTGACGGCTGGCAAAAAAATAATTGGAAAACGGCGGCTAAAAAACCTGTAAAAAATGTTGATTTATGGAAAAGACTATTGATTGCAATGAAACCTCATGATGTAGAAATTGTTTGGATTAAAGGGCATAGCGGGCATGAGTTTAATGAGCGATGTGATAAATTGGCGGTTAGTGCTGCATCAGGCGAAAATTTATCTGATGATGTTTAGTGAATTTATCTGATATAATGTTTAAAAAGGAGAAATTATAATGAAAAGATTAATTTCGTTAATTTGTATAATGGCATTTTTAAGTGCATGCACTATGCTTTGCGGATTTAAGTTCTTTAAAAATAATTCAAAAAAAGAGCAGACAAATATTGCAAAGCAAACAGATGTGAAATCTAAACAATTAAATGATTTGTGGTGTGTTACATTTCAGCTTGTCTGGAATGAATTTTCGGATAAAATGTTAAACTCAAAACCTGTTGAGTTTATTGGCGGAAATCCTCCCATAGCTGATGAACTTAATAAAAGACTTTATACAAAAGATATTTTATCTGAAAATTCCTACTATATTGCAGACGGAGAAATAAATAAAACTTTAAAAAAGAAAATAGAAAAAGACATCAAAGATAAATTTAATGAAACAAGCGATATATTGGATAAAATTAATTGGAGTGCAAAAGATTCTTATTTGTTTTATGCAATGTTAAAAAAGAAATTTACATTCTTAAACGCCTTTGATAAACTTGCCAATGCGCCGTTTAACGGTTCAAAATACAATGTTAAATATTTTGGTGTAAAAAAATCAGCAAAAAAAGACATTAAAGATAATATTAATGTTTTATTTTACAATTCACCTGATGAATATGCCGTAAAATTGCTGACAAAAGAAAAAGAAAATGTAATATTATTCAGAACAGATAAAAAAGATACATTTGAAAATCATTATGAATATATAACTAAAAATATAAAATTTGATGAATTTGGAGATAAAGACGAATTAAAAGTTCCAAATATAAGTGTAGATGAGCTTATTATGTATAATGAACTCTGCGGAAAAAGGGTAAAAGATACTAATTTAATGATAACACAAGCAATGCAAACAATAAAATTTGAAATGGATAATAAAGGCGGTGCATTAAAAAGTGAGGCTGCTATCGGTTTAATGAGAATGTCAGCGGCTCCGGTTCATGATATGCCACGTCACTTTTATTTTGATAAGTCATTTGTTTTATTCTTAATTGAAGACGGTAAAGAAAAACCGTATTTTGCGATGAATGTATTTGATACAAAATATTTGGTAAAAGGTGAATAATAGTGTTAAAAAGACTTTTTACTATTTTTATAATGCTATTTGTTTCGGCTGATATTTCAAATGCTGTTGAGTACGATTTTAATTTGCCGCTTTCAGGTGATTCTATTGCCAATGATACTCTTCAATATAATGTATTAAAGCAAATATATTCGGACTCTATAAAAGAATATCCTGCCTGTACGGATTTTAAAATAAAGAACACTCAAATAGTACATTATCCTTATGATGTTGTTAAGAAAAAAGATAAATATATAAAAGGATATTGGAAAGAGATATGGACACTTAATGCCTGCAATAGTACATTTCAAGTTCCTTTAACATTTATTATTCATAAAAATAATACAGATTTTATAATTGAAAAATAATATCTTCCCGGATGATAAAAAATCCATAAATTTGTGTGATTATCAAAAAAAAGGAGGAAAAATTATGCCTGAATTTTCACAACCGTTTAACGTAAATAAGTGCGAAAGAATATTGGATAAAAATGAACTTGTGCGAGCAATAAGGTTTTCAATAGCTTCAGAATTTGAAGCTATACAATTATATGAACAGTTAAGGGATTCAATCGATAATGAATCAGCAAAAAAATTATTAACGGAAATCGCGGGTGACGAAAAAGAACATGTGGGAAATTTCTTACATTTATTAAAAATTCTTGCTCCGGACGAAGAAAATTATTATAAAGAAGGTTGGGAAGAAGCCAAAGATGTAATGGATATTAAAGATTAAAAAACGGAGTAATCTCCGTTTTTTTGTAAATTTTTTTTAAAATATTGAGCAAAAAAAATTATTATGTGATTTAAGCTAATTAAAAGAGAAAGAGGTATATATGAGAATAAACGGTATAAATTCACCTTCTTTTGGTGCTTACATCCCTGTATTATATTATGCTGTAACGGATATATAGTAAGAAATTTAAACGGAACAGTGAAGAAAAATCCTGATAAAGAGTTAGTGAAATATATAAAAAAGTATGATAAAGATTATAGAGAATGCCCTATTGTTCATTCAGTTTATGATTATGCAAATTCAACGGTATACCTTGTAACAGGCAGAGATGTTGACACAATAAATCAAATGGCAAAACCTGTCGGTATTGCAAAAGGGCATTCAATTGATGTATTAGGACACTCTAAATCATTTGATGCAAAATATGCCGCAGAAAATTTTATTAGTAAAACATTTAATTTTATAAAAAGAAATTGCAGACAAGTAAAAAATGAAAAAGGTCAGCCTGTACAGCTGCATGTATATTATGAACCTAAGTATACAAAAACGGGAAACCTTAGTTCATTTGTATTCCAGAAGGCTGTTTTTAAACCTGAATAATTGTTATTTAGTATATCTTATCCGACTTTTTTAAACATTACTGTGGATTGTCCTGCCATTTTGACGGGGATTAGATTATCACCGTTGCTCTCAAATGTGTATAAATTTTTGAAATCACCGCTGCCGCCGTATTTTTTACTGTCTGTATTGAGTATTTCTACCCACTTTCCTTTTGGAAACTTAATGTAATAATATGACGCAAAATTGCTCGGATATGAGAAATCTTTAAAATTAGTTATGGTATATATTTCATTATTTGATTTCCCGTCAAAGGCATGAGTCGCTATTACATTTGACGGATAGTGCTTTACCGTGTTTTCTGCAATTAATCTTCCTCTTGTCAAAGCCGGATTTTCTGCGTTAATCTTGTTTAAATCCGTAGTTAATGCTTTTATTTTGCTCATTGTATTTTTGCCGTTATTTGAATATTCGATTGAGCCTAATTTCGACTCTTGTAACGCAGGTTTTGATGTATCATAGCCTTTTTCGGTATATAAATAATCTTCTGTCGGCATTGATTCAAATTGACGGAAAAATCTGAACGGAGTTAAATCGCCTTTTTCATCACCTTGAAATACCATTTTTAACCCCGGAATAGAGTATGTGAGGGCAAGAGCCATTTTGTATTTACTTACGCATTTGTTATACATATACTTTAATTTATTATATGAAACGGTTGTTTGTGATTTTATACCCAAATTCATTAGTACTTCTGTTTTAAATGCTTTCTTCAAGGCTTGTTTTTTCTGCGGAGTCATATTCTTATCGAAAGTATCATACTTATCAAGCATTCCGCTTTGAAGCATTATGGCGAGTTTTTCGGATGTAAATTGCGCCTTTTGAGCTTTAACCGTTTGTATAGCAGAGTCCAGAGGACAATTTTTCATTTCGCTATACTGTCTTGCGCGCTCTATGTCTTGAGAGTTTAATGTTATATTTTCATTGAGATTAAGCATAGGAACAAGCAATTTGGCAATTAATCTGCTGCCTTCAAAATTACCTATTTCATCGTGGCTCATAACATATTTTACGCTGTCTTGCGCGCAATAAAACGCTTTTTCAAGTTTATCCAAATCTATATTACCGTATAAACTTTCATTTAATGTATGGTAATAGTTAAAATCCCATTCACTATCATAACCGAGCCTGCCAAGTGATGTATTTCCGTTTGAAATTTCCTCAATCGCACGGCAGTGTTCGTTTTCACTTTTGCCCTCTGCTGATTCATAATCTTCTAACGGATTTACTACTCTTTTATCATGAACTTCGTCCGGATTTGACCAAAATTGTCCGTTGTCATTAACGCTTACTTTGTCTCTCCCGTCCTCTGCAATTAAAAATGCATCGGGTTTATGATAATTAATTTCAGCCGCTATTTGTTTCATTGTGAAATCGGATTCCATAAACTTTGTCATATCAAGTCTTAATCCGTCGCAATGGTAATTATCCAGCCAATTAATTGCGGCATTTACCATATAGTCACGGACATATCTTGAGTCTTTGCCCTCATAATTAAAAGCTTCTCCGAATTCATTTGAACCTTTTATATACGGTCCTGTTTGCTTTAATGATGCGCCGTCAGGTCCTAAATGGTTAGGGATCATATCCATTATGACGTTTAGTCCGATTTTATGAGCATAATCTATTAAAGATTTTAACCCGTCAGGACCACCCAAATGCTCAGCTGCTGCGTGTTTATCTACTCCGTCATAACCCCAGTTAAAAGAATATGTGTTTTCAGCGGGCATTATCTCTATTGCATTAAACCCCATTTGCGCAATAGAATTTAATACCGATTTTGCACTTCTGAATGTGCCTCTTTTTGTTAGAGTTTCTGTGTTAAATTCATATATTCGCGCTTCATTTACGGGAGTTAAGCCATTTTGTGCATTTGCTTTTCTGGATATTCTGTTTTTGTTATTTTCAAACCAGTCTTTGTCACTCCATTCAAATAAAGAGTGGTCATATAAGGTCGATTCTCCAAGCAGGGTTTCCTGTCTGAATGAATACGGATCTTTTACTTTGTCAATATCTCCGTTGCCTTTATATATTGTGTAATAATATTTATCGCCATGTGCGGCTTTCTCGGCAGGTATTGCTTTTTCTGTTTGAAAAATTCCGCTGCCTTCATTCTTGAGTTCGTATGTGTTTTGTTCACTTCCGTCTTTTTTTTCAATTGTTACTGTTACTTTTTTTGTATCGGGGTATGTGAATATTTTAAATGAAGCCTCTTTTGTTTTCGGATCAATAACGGCACCCCAGCTTTTATGCTCACTCCAGCTTCTGCCAAAACTTGGTTTATAATATACATTTGATAATTCTTTTAATTGCTTTTGTTTTTTTATACTTGTTTTTGCGAGAACTTCTTTTTTAGCCTGACCAAGATTTTGTACTTTAGCATTAACAACTTTTTTAACTTCCATATAACCCCTTTGATACACACTACTTATATTACCATTTTTGCCAAATAAATAAAGTAAAATGGCAATATAAAATTGCATTTTATTACTTGTTTATTTACATTTATTTATATTGCTTTTAATAAATCCGACTTGATTTCTTCCGTTTTCTTTTGCGTTGTATAAACATTTATCGGCATATTCAATTAATTCCGTAGGTGTTTTACCGTTCTGAGGGTATGTTGCACATCCCAAACTTATAGTTATATTTACTTCCAATTCAGGAGTTAGCGGATATTTTTTTGATGAAATAGTTGTGCAGATTTTTTGAGCTATATTAACGGCTGTTTCGTTATTTGTATTATTAAGGATGATTGTCATTTCTTCCCCGCCGTATCTGCATACGTAATCTTCATTTCTTACGCAACTCTTTAAAGTGTTTGCAACGTGTTTTAATACGGCATCTCCTACTTGATGTCCGTATTTATCGTTAAATTTTTTAAAGAAATCAATATCTATCATTATCAGTGAAAATTGACTGTTGTTTCTTTCAGCCTGTCTTATTTTTTCACTCATTCTTTCTTGAAAATACCTGTGATTATATAATTCCGTTAATCCGTCAGTAGTGGCAAGTTTATAGGTATATTCAAAATCTCTTGATTTTATAAGGTATTTTATAATGTACGAACATACAAATACAAAGGCTGTAAGTATCAAGGGGATTACATTCCATACCCATATATTATATTTATCCATAAGATATGTTGAATAGTATAAATAAGCTCCGTTTAATATCGTAAATAATATGATTGATATGTATACCGAGCGAATTTTAAATGCTGTGTATGAGGCTAATATCATTAATATTAAGCATATTAAAATATTGTATTTTAAATCCGCTTTTTTTATTAAATTGTTATCAATTATATTATTTAAAAGTGTTGTGTGAATTTCTACTCCGGGGAAGTATTTGCTTGTAGGCACGGTTTTTATATCTGATAGTGAAAATATATTAGTACCGATATAAACTATTTTATTTTTGAAAAAATCATTTTCAATAAGCTGTTTTTTTCCGTTCTCTTTCGCTTCTATAGATTTTAAGACTTCCCAAAAAGAAACATATTTAAAGGTTTTTTCATTTTCAAGCCCGCTTGGTCCGTACCAGTTTAAAATTACTTCCGCATTTTTTGTTAACGGAATTTGTCTTTTGCCCAGTATCAAATTATTATTTTTATCAATTTTGACTTCATTAATATTTGCGTTTTCATATTTATTCAAATAATCTATTGCGAGTTTAAGTGTCATATAAAGATAATAATTATCTTTATTCATTTGAGGATAATTAACGACTAAGGGAATAGTTCTTAAAAAACCGTCATCCTCTTTAGGGGTATTTATATGCCCGACATTTTGCGTAGCTTCAATAATTTCAGGCAGTATCGTTCTGCAATTTTGAAATTTATAAATATCAATATTATCTGACTCGATTTTAATATTTGTTTTGATGTTTTTACTTAAAATCGGCGGGGTTCTAAGCTCGCTTGAATAATCATCAAAATTGATTGCAGTATATGTATTTTGGTATTTTTTAAATCCGTTAATTAATTCATCATCACTTTTTGGAATTCTTTTTAAGTTTTTAATAAACAGCAAATCAAAAGCAACATATTTGGGGTTTTGAGCTTGTATATAGTCTAACATTTTAGCATAAACACTTCTCGGAATTGGCCAATCTCCGTATGTTTCAAGCAAATATTCGTAAGAAGGGTCATCTACTGTTACAATTACAATATCCTTATTAACCGACTTATTTTTCGCAATTATATTCTGCCTTATGTCAAATGTTTTATTTTCCATTAACCTTAAAACATTTATAGTTTCATTTTTAGGAATAATAAAACAAAATAATCCTACAAGTATAACAAGCAGAAGTGAGAAAAATATATCATATCTGTGTCTGTATAAATTATTTATAAATGAATTCATATTTATAATTATTATTTATTAGGGAATAATTTTCAATTTCTTCAATATTCTTTATAAATATATTTGTTAAATCCGAAATTTCATCAGGATTAATAAGAAAATTTAATAGACAGTATTCGTTAAGATTCATTCCGTTTCCCCGCTTATAATTACATTTTAGCAAAGTATTGCAATGAAAAATCAGCTTTAAAGATGAATTTAAATTATTTATTCAAATTTATAAATTTTCGGTAATTATCCATATAAATACTTAAATAAGGCAATGAATAGACAGGGCATAACATATCATAATTCAAAGAAAGTAAGTAAAAAAAATATATAGAAATATAAAAAGAAATGTTTGCCTGTAACATTTCTTTTATGAACAAGGAGGAAAAATGAAATTAAACAAAATGACACTTGCCGCCGTAGTAACACTCGGAGTATTGGCAAGTACAAATGCAGGTTTTACACAAGAAACAGCAACTGAAACATCAAATGAGCTTTTAGCAGCTTGCCCTTTGTCTGGATGTTCTTCTCCCGTAACACCGCAAACAGCAACATGTCCTAAATGCCATAAAGATATAGACAGCTGCGGTTGTCAGAGTAAAACAACAGCACTTCCGTGCGAAGAAAAAAAGAGCTGCGACTCTTGTAATAAAATATCCGACGATTGCAATGTATGCCCGCCTATAGCGGAATGTCCCGCACCGTCAAATCCGACCTGTGCGGTATGCCCTAACACAATCGGCGGTAAAAAATTTGAACAACAAGTATATGCATATCCTAATGCTATATACGGACACAATCAAGTTGTCGGCGAAAGAAATAACGGTATATTCTTAGGCGACGATTCAAGAACAGGATTTAGCGGAATTCCCGTTGCTGATGTACCGACAATTGGCGGATGCGGATGTCAGGACGGTTCTATTACAGGAGCTGCAGCACCTATGCCTTGCTTAGATGATGCGCCTTATTTGAACGGCATTCCTGTTGACAGAAACCCTATACACATAGACGGCGCCGGCTGCCCTGTTCAAATTCATACAAATACCAGTATGGATGTAATGCACCGTTCTTTAGAACCTTTTGAATATTCCGCAACAACAGGCGGTGCTGCTCCGATAGTAAGTTCTTATGAAGATGTTCCTGACGGCTACTGGGCCAGCTGCGACATCAACAAATTAACGGATAATAACATACTTGCAGGTTATCCTGACAGAACATTTAAACCGAATTTGCCTGTTTCAAGAGCAGAAATGGCTACTATGGTAGTTAAAGGGTTTAATCTTGATGATAATGTAACCTGCCCGAACAATATGTTTAGTGATGTTCCGCAATCTCACTGGGCTAATAAAACAATAGCTAAGGCAGTTTCTAACGGTATAATGGCAGGTTATCCGAATAATATGTTTAAACCAAATCAACCTATATCAAGAGCAGAAGCATTTGCTATAATGGCAAAAGGTATAAACTGCCCTATGGATGATTGCAAAGCAGATGAAGTATTAAGCCAATACTGTGACGGAAATACAGTACCCGGCTGGGCTAAAGTCCCTGTTGCTAAAGTGCTTGAATCCGGCGGAATATCTGATTTCCCAAATGCTCATGAAATATCTCCGAACAGAGATGCAAGCCGTGCAGAAATCGCTTCTATGTTAGAAAATGTTAGAGTTGCTTTAGGTTACAGTAAGGATGATAAAGTAGCTTCAGACTGTGGTTGTACGCCGAAAAAAGCATTCTATCAAAATGAAGAAGTAGTTACTATTCCTACACTGCAATTATCTTTCAGTGATGAAATAAGTGCAAAATCAGCTAATATCGGCGACAGATTTTCTGCAATTACCATAGACTCCGTAACGATAGACGGTGTAGAATTCCCTGCAGGCTCTAAAGTTTACGGTAAAGTTCTTGAAGTCGTAAGACCTACAAAAAATTGCCAAGGTGCTTTAAAATTATCGTTTGAAACTATTAAAAACGGTAAATGTAAGGCTCAATTACCTAACCAAATTTTAACTGCTCAAGTTAACAGAATTAAAAAACCGAATGTTGTTGCAAGAGTTGTTGAATTCCCGTTCACTTGGGTTGGCGGTTTATTAGGTGATGTCGGCAGAACAGTCGGCGGTGCAATTGTTAGTGCTTCTAACGCTGTTGAACAAGTCGTTTCAGGTGTTGGTGTAGGTACGGGCGAAATATTCCAAGGTCAATTTAAGGCTGCGGGAAGAAGCTATGTCGATGTTGGTAAAGCTATTGTTACTGCTCCTGTTGATTTAACAAGAACTGCTTTATCAGGTACTATGGGATTATTCCAGTATACCGGCGACGAAATCAGCTACCTTGTTGATCCTAACGGTATGAAAGTTTCTTCGGTTAACCCGAAAGAGAAAGTTACAATCGCTTTTGGCTGCCAAGAACAATAATTCAATTTATCTCTATAGAGGTGCAAAGGTCCCCGCGAATACTCGGGGACTTTTTGTTTTTAATAAATTTACAATGTTAAAATAATATTGTAAAATAATAGTGCGTTTTTTGGTGGATTAATATGGCAGATAAGGCTGATAATATCCTTGATATTGACTGTCCGGCTTGCGAAAATACAATGGTAAAAAAATATTCAGACTATACAAAAGAAATTCAAGTTGATTATTGCTACCATTGCGGCGGTAAATTCTTGATTATTGTGAACTTTAAAGAATAAGAGAAAAATATTTGTCTCAATGCCAAAAAATTAATGAAATGATTAATGAATGTAATATATATTCGGTGGAAAGATATACTCCTGTTTTTGCAAGTAATAGGCATATTTATAATTCTCCTAACAAGAAAATATCGTAAATATATATAGACCTAAAATTACATTAAAATCCGTTATTAAAAATATATTGTTTAATATTTATTCAAAAAAGTAGTATAATAAGATAAAAACAAGAACTGAAGGGGAAAAATATGGCTGATAACAATGAAGTAATAATTAAGTGTCCTGCGTGCGGGTGTGATATGGAAAAAATATTTATGCCATCGGCGGGCGTTAATATAGATGTATGTACTAATGGATGTGGCGGTATTTATTTCGATAACAGAGAATTTAAAGCATTTGATGAACCGCATGAAAATATTGCTCCTTTAGAAGAATTGTTTAAAGATAAAGAATTTAAACAGGTTAATGAAAATGAAACAAGGTACTGTCCTGTTTGCGGCAATGCAATGATTAAAAATTATGCGGATGTAAACAAGGAAGTTTTGGTTGATGAATGTTACTCGTGCGGAGGTAAGTTCCTTGATTATGGTGAAATAAAAAAAATTCGTTCTTTAAATTCGCCGGAAAACAAACAAAAATCTAAAGATGTATTTAAAGAATTATACGCAAACGTAGGATTGGAACTACTGGAGGAAAAAAATAGAAAAAACACAATTACTAAAAAAATTAAATATTCCGTTCGAATAATCTTTGTATTATTAATGCTAATATTAGCTTTAATATTTATTATGCTTAAGGCTTTTAAATAAAATATTAAATTAAAAGATTGAAACATAAATAAAATAAAAACCCTCAATTATTGAGGGCTTTATTTTATATATCAAGTTTTTCCATCATTTCATCGGATATATCAAAATTTGAATATACATTTTGAACATCATCGTGTTCTTCAAGTTTTTCCATTAACCTGAGAATATTTGTTGCTGTTTTTTCATCAGTTATTTCTATTGAATTTTCGGCAATTCTTGTAAGCTCTGCCGATGTTCCCTTAAAACCGTTTTTTTCCAATGTCTCAACGCAAGTTTGGAAATCTTCGGGAGATGTTATTACCTTATAAACTTCATCTTCTTCAACAACATCTTGAGCATTTGCTTCAATAGCAGCTTCAAATAATTTATCAAAATCCGTATCTTCTTTAGGAAATTCAATGGAACCAACCTGTTTAAACATCCAGCCAACACAGCCTGTTTCACCAAGGTTCCCGCCGAATTTTGAAAAATAGCTTCTAATATCTCCTGCCGTGCGGTTGCGGTTATCGGTCATTGCTTCGATAAATATTGCTGTTCCGCCTGCACCGTAGCCCTCATAAGTTAATTCTTCAACATTATCTGCTCCGCCTGCGCCCGAGCCTTTTTCAATCGCTCTTTTTATATTATCGTTAGGAAGACCTGCAGCTTTTGCTCTGTCTATTGCTGTTCTTAATCTAAAGTTACCCGCAGGATCAGGGCCTCCAAGTTTTGCTGCCACTATTAATTCTCTTGAATATTTTTGAAAAGCAACGCCTCTTGCCGCATCTACTGCAGCTTTTTTGTGTTTAATCGTTGACCACTTTGAGTGTCCTGACATATATTTCCCTTTCCTATATTGTTTGTTTTTTATTTTATTGTAATATAAAGTTATGGAAAATGAAACCGATACAAATTTAAAAAAGGCTCTTGATTATTTCAAGGCAGCGGATTATGAAAATGCAGCTGACGCGTTTATTTCAGTGCTTGAAAATGATAATAACAATCCTAATATTTTAAATAATATCGGACTTTGTTATTCAAAACTTGCAAAAGATGATTTAGCTGTTGAATATTTTATGCGTACGCTTTCCATTAACCCAAAATCCGTTCAAACATATATTAATTTATCGGACGTGTATTTCAGAAATAAAAATATAATTGATGCAATTAATCTGCTTGAAAATGCAGTTACTTTAATGCCCAAAGAAATTGCTTTAAAGCATTATCTTTCAAGGTTTTATTTTGAAGATTGCAGATATGATTTAGCAATGACTCAATTGTTTGAAATTTTGGATATAGATAGCGATAACCTTGACGCGTACTGGGATTTAGGTAACATTCAATTTGAACTGGGTGATTATGACAGCGCGGTTGATAATTATGAAAACGTACTTGAAAAAATTACAGATAATGCAGTTCTATACTATCAAACCGCAATAGCTTATGAAGCTAATGATAATATGGATAAGGCAATTTCAAATCACTTAAAAGCAATATCCGTAAACGAAAATTTTCATCCCTCATATAAAAAACTCGGAATTTTATTTATGGCTCGCAATGATAATGAGAGTGCAATTGAGTATTTTGAAGATTATCTAAACTTTGATTTGCCCGATGATGAGAAAAAAACTATTAACGATATAATTAATAGAATAAGTAAGCAGTCTTAACCGGTAGAGTGATATTTTTAATGCTTGTATCCCTGATAATTTATTTGTTATTAATATTATCAGGTGGTTTATATGAAAGAAGTTGTAATGTATACGGTAGATTACTGTCCTTTTTGTAAAAAGGCTGAAATGCTTTTAAAAAGTAAAGATATTCCGTTCAAAAAGATAGATATAACTAAGGATGAGGATGAGCATAGAAAAAAACTAGGTGAGTATTATGATATTCAAGGCAGAGTAACTGTTCCTCAAATAATTATCGGGGGTAAACGTATAGGCGGTTTTGATGTTTTAGATAAGCTGAATAATGCCGGTGAACTGGATAAAATGCTTGAAGATTAGAGGATATTATGAATAAATTTTTTAATAATTATAATTCGTTATGTATGGGGGCAAATTCTCCTGCTGTTTTTTCGTTTGATCCTTATTTTTCCGCGATTAAAGATATGCTTGTTGCAGAATTACGTCAAATTGTTTATTATATCGAAAAACTAAAAGACTTTGATGTTGATATGTCAGGATATACCGATAAAGTTATTGAGTTTGTTTCTGTATTAATTGTTAATCTGGATTTCAGACGTGAAAGTTTTTTTGTTATTGTCGAGGATTTATACAATAATAAAAACAATCTTCAACAGTTATATTCGGATATATGCCAAAAATTTGATATTAAACCGGAAATAATTAATCAAGACGAATTAGCGTTATCCGATAAAGAATCTATAATTAAGGCATTAAATGAACACGAAAAGAATTTAAATGAAAAAAAAGAACATTTAACGGTTAATAAAAAAAATCTTTATGAAATAATGATTAATTTAGTTCTAAATGCTTGTAATTGCTTGATGGAGCTTAACCGATACGGGGAAGATTTTATTGAGGCAAAGGAAGAAGTTTTAAAACTTTTTAATGCTTCTAATTTTCCTGCTTCTACCGAAGAAGTTTGGATTGAAAAAATTAAAGAATTTTCACGTTGGAATTATGAAATAAGCAAACGACTCGATAATAAAATTGCTGAAAAATTCGGACCTATGGAAAAATCACAAGCTCAATTCCTTATAAAAGAGGGGAAGGCTATATTAGTTTCAGGTTCAAGTCTTTATGATTTGGATAAAATTTTAAATACTGTGAAAGGCTCGGATGTTAATGTATATACTCATCATAACTTGATTACAGCTTTTCAATACAAGAAATTTAAAACTAATCCAAACTTAGCAGGTCATTATCAAAAGACTAACAATAATTTTTCACTTGATTTTTCTTCGTTCCCCGGACCTATTTATATAACTAAAAATTCTCTGCCTAAGACTGATATAATCAGGGGGCAAATTTATACATCGGCGAAGTATCCCGCTTTTGGTATCGGAAAAATTTTAAATGATGACTTCGCTCCAATAAAAGATTATGCTTTGAATTCTGAGGGTTTTAAGAAAAATGAGATTATTAAAACTCTTGATATCGGTTATGATAACAATGAATTAATCAATAATGTTAATGAAATATTAAATAAATTTTATTCCAAAGAAATAAGTAAAATTGTAATTATAGGAATTACTGATAAATTATCATCCCCAAACGATTATATTAGTCAATTTGTATCAGAAGCACCGGAAGATTGGTTTATAATTTCTTATTCATACGATTTTAAACGTGATAATTTTTGGTTTGCAAATCCGTATTTTGACTTTTCTATGTTATATAAAATTATTGAACAATTAAATGGTGAAATTGTTTCAGAGAATTTAAGCATCTTTTTAACTGATTGCAGTATAAATACTATATCTCATATATTTAATCTTCTTCATTTAAATGTATGCAATATTTTTCTTGGACCATGCTGCCCTAATATAATCAATCCTATTTTATCAAACGGATTAAATAAATTATTTAATGTTCATGAAATGATCTCTCCGAATGAAGATATTAAATTAATATTGAAATAAAAAAAGAGGAAGGATTAATATCTTCCTCTTTTAATTTTGTATTGTATTTTTTTATAAAGTTTGATTTGCTGCATCGGTACCTGCAAGTGTCTCAAGAACTGCTAAAATATTTTCATATCCGTATTCTGCGTATAACTCAGGTTCTTCAACTTTTAATCTGTTAATTGTACTTTTTATCGGAGAATGCAGATCAATACCTTTGTTTCTCAGTAAGTAATATATATTAGTTTTTAATTGTGCAAATTTAGCAGATGTGACATTTAATTTTGTCATTCCCCATGCATCTGCAGCTTCATCAATTTTATCAAAGCCTTCTGTAAGATTTTCTTTTATATTATTAGCGGTTTTTCTTACAACATTTGGATTTGCATCTTTAAATTCTTGTAAATTAGCTTTAGCTTCTTCTACTGCTGCTTTATTTTTTGTACCTTGAGCTTCTTTTAAATCAGCTTTTAATGATTCGAGAGTATTTTGTTTATTAACTTTATTTAAAGCTGCTTCGCTAAAATCTGAAGCGGAAAGATTTTCCCAATCTGAAATTGCTTTTAATTCTGCTTCTGTTAACGGTTCACCTTTCGCTTGTTTAGCAAGTGCATCAGCATTAGCTTTTCTCATTTGATTAAGTTCTTTAACTTCTGCTCTTACATTTTTTGCTGTTGATAAACTCGATGTTACAGATGTTTGAATTTTGCCAAATTGGTTTACTGTAGATGATGTCATATCTTTTACTAAAGCAGCACCTTTTGAAAGTAGCGATGCATCTTTACCAAGTTGTCCCATTGCGGAACAATTTTCACCCAAACTTTGAAGTTCAGCTATTTCCGTCTTACTAAAACCTGCTGCGCTTGCTCCTGCTGTTGATGTTTTCATTACCGCACTATAACTTGCTTTTGCCCCTGCAACGGACAAGCCTGTTGTTAATGCACCACCGCCTATATCTTGCCATGCAAGTTTTGCTTCTGCATCCGTATCAGCAGTTGCTGCATTATATATGCCTTTTCCAATTTGAATAGCACCGGATACTGCTCCTATACCACATGCGACAAGCCCAACTGCCGGGAATGCGATACATAATGCTGCCGTTGCTGCTGTTAATAACGTTTTACCAAGTGAAAATTTACCATCTTTACCCGTAAAGCATCCTTTAACCATATTTACGGCTGTTTTTCCAATACCTTTTATAGTGTTCCAAAGTGCACTTCCTAATCCTATTTTTCCGTCATCTTTACCGTCCGTACAGGTTTCACCACCTTGTGATACAAATTGGTCATTTTCATAATTTGTATTTGTTACATTCGTAGTTTTCTTGGCTTGAGAGTTGTTTACATTTGTATACCCTTGCCATTTCGTATAATCAATACCATTTCCTAACACGTTAACTGATGTCATATATACTCCTTTTCCCCATCCTATTTCTTTATATGTTAATAAAGTATTTTTATTTGTATAAATTTACAATTTGAAAATGGTTTGTTAAGGAATGTAAACAAAATAATAGCGCAGTAGTACAATTTGCGCTATTATTTATTACCTTTTGTTGTTTTTAGTTATATTTTTTATATATTAAAACTGCATTATGACCGCCAAAGCCGAATGAATTTGTTAATGCTATGTTCACAGACATTTTCTCAGCTTTATTTGCTACATAGTTTAAGTCTGCTACTTCTTCATCAAGGTTATCAAGGTTAATTGTTGGAGGAACTATGCTATCATTTATAGCGTGAATGCAGATAACTGATTCTGCGGCACCGGATGCACCAAGCATGTGCCCCGTTTCTGATTTTGTAGAACTTACTCTTAATTTTGGATTTTTTTTGCGATCGCCAAATATCTGTTCAATTGCTTTTGTTTCTGCAATATCTCCTAAATGAGTACTTGTTCCGTGGGTATTGATATATTCAACATCTTCAGGTTTTATTCCTGCATCTTTTAGTGCAAATTCCATTGCTTTTGCGGCACTTGAACCGTCAGGACATGGCGCTACTACATCATGAGCGTCTCCTGTTTGTCCAAAACCTATTACTTCGGCAAGAATTTTTGCACCGCGTTTTTTTGCGTGTTCAAGTTCTTCTAAAATTAAAACGCCCGCACCTTCTGCCATTACAAAACCGTCGCGGTCTTTATCATAGGGTCTTGATGCTTTCGTTGGTTCATCATTCCTTTTGGATAAGGTTTTTGCCGCAGTAAATGCACCCAGTCCTATTGTACAAATTGCAGCTTCACTGCCTCCTGCTATTACTGCGTCTGCTTCACCGTATTGAATGGCTCTAAATGCGTCACCGATACAGTGAGCAGCTGTTGCACAAGCAGATACTACAGCTTTGTTTACCCCTTTAGCTCCCATTTCAATTGATATTTTTCCTGCCCCCATATCACATATTAACATTGGAATTGTGAAAGGTGAGCATTTTGTAGGTCCTTTACTCAACATGTCGGCATAACTTTTTTCGATTGTATGAAATCCGCCTGCCGCAGAACCTACTATACATCCGAATCTATACGGGTCTATTCCCGAATTCTTTATTCCTGAAGCCTCTACTGCTTCTCTTGCCGCTACTATTGCATATTGCAAGAATTTATCAAGTCTTCTTGCTTCTTTGGGCTCAAAATAGTCAATAGGATTAAAAACTGATTCTTTTATTTCACCGCCGATTAAAACAGTGTGTCTGCTCATATCTTCCATATTCTCAATTCTTGAAACAGCACTTCTGCCGTTAACTACGCCATCCCATAACTTATCAGAGCCGACTCCATAGGGTGATACTACACCCATTCCTGTTACTACTACACGTCTTTTTGTCATTTTTCACCTATTTTTTCTGTTAATAAAATGAGGAGAACTTGCACTATCCAAGCACCCCTCATTAAATCTATATTGATTTATCGGGCAATTATGAATTTGCTTCGATATAATTTACAGCATCTTGTACTGTTGCGATTTTTTCTGCTTCTTCATCAGGAATTTCGCATCCGAATTCTTCTTCAAATGCCATTACTAATTCTACCGTATCTAATGAATCAGCACCTAAATCGGCTGTAAAACTTGCTTCGGGAGTAACTGCGCTTTCATCTACGCTTAATTGTTCTACAACAACTTTTTTTACTCTCTCAAGAATGTCACTCATTTTTTCTACCTCATTTTAACTAATACTTATTATTTTTATTATGATTTTATTATACTATTTACATATAAATTTGCAAATTTGTAAACTATACAACCAATCCGCCGTCTACGCCGATTACCTGACCTGTTATATATAAACCGTCTTGAGCCAAAAACTTTACTGTTTTTGCAATATCTTCAGGTTGTCCGAGTCTTTTTAACGGTATATGTTCTGACATTTTTTCGGGGTCTAAATCTTTTGTCATGTCGGTTTGTATAAAGCCGGGGGCTATTGCGTTAACTCTTATGTTTCTTGAGCCGAGTTCTTTTGCAAGTGTTTTTGTTAAACCTATTAATCCTGCTTTTGCTGCGGAATAATTTGCCTGCCCCGCATTTCCCATAACTCCTACTATGCTTGACATATTAATTATACAACCGCTGCGTTGTTTTACCATTGTTTTTATTACTGCATTTGACATGTAAAATGCACTATTTAAATTGGTATTTATTACTGCTTCCCAATTTTCCGCATTCATTCGCATAAATAATCCGTCGCGGGTTATTCCTGCGTTATTTACCAATACATCAACTCCGCCAAATTCGGACAGTATTTCTTCTGTTGCTTTTGTACATGCTTCTTTATCTGCTACGTTAAATTTATATGCTTTTGCTTTTACTCCGAGTGCTTTTAAATCATCTATTGTTTTATTAGCAGCTTCATCATTTCCCGCATAACTTACAGCTATGTCATAACCTGCTTTTGCAAGTTCTAAAGCGCATGCTCTGCCTATACCTCTTGAAGCACCCGTAATTATAGCAACTTTATTTTCGCCCATTATACAAGCTCCTTTTCTTTATTGTTTGTAATTTCGCTTATTGTGCTTTCTAAAGACTCCACGTCTGAAATATTATATGTATTGATTTCCGTATCTATTTTTTTATTTAATCCGGCAAGCACTTTCCCCGGTCCGAGTTCGATAAAATTACATACTCCGCTTGATTTTATATTTTTTATTGTTTGTGTCCACATAACTGATGAATATATTTGTTTCGGAAGTTTATTTTTAAATTCTCTTCCTTGAGTTTCCGCATTTGCGTCAACATTTGTATATACAGGAATTATTGTATTGTTAAATTCATAATTTTCTACAAAATTAACAAATTCCTCGCCTGCTTTTTTCATTAACGGTGAATGAAAAGCACCTGATACAGCTAACGGAATTACTCTTTTTGCTCCTGCTTCCTTAAATTTATCAAGATTATTATTGATTTGTACTTTATCCCCTGTTATTACTACTTGCCCCGGGGAGTTAAAGTTAGCAACATAAACATTTTCTATTTGATTTACTATATTTATAACCTGTTCATCGGATAATCCGAGTACTGCTGCCATTGAACCGTTTGTTTCTTCTGCGGCTTCATTCATTAAAAATGCTCTTTTTTGTATTAATTCAAATACCGTTTTTAAATCAATTGCTCCTGCTGCATATAATGCCGCATATTCTCCAAGACTGTGACCTGCACTGCAAGCTATATCTATATTGCATTTTTCTTTTAATGCTTCATAAGCTGCAAGTGAAACTGTTAATATGCATGGCTGTGAATTTATTGTTTTAGTCAGTTCTTCTTCGCTTCCGCTAAAACAAATTTCTGAAATAGCCCGACCTAAAACTTTATCTGCTGTTTCAAAAACATTTCTTGCAGCAGGCGAATTTTCATATAATTCTTTTCCCATTCCCTGCTTTTGAGCACCTTGTCCCGGAAATATTAATGCAAATTTATTCATTAAGCTATACCCTCTCTTAATCTTACTACCGTAGTTCCGACTGTCATGCCTGCGCCAAAGCCTGTTAATATTGCAGTAGCGGGAAGTTTAATCTTCCCTGATTGTATAGCTTCAGTCAATGCTATCGGTATTGATGCTGCCGATGTATTTGCATAATCTTTTATATTAGATATTACATTTTCGGGGTTGAATTTTAATCTTTCTTCTAATGCTTCTATTATTCTCATGTTTGCTTGGTGCGGAACCAAATAATCTATTTCCTCCATTTTTAGTCCGGATTTTTCAACGCATTCTTCAATATATATCGGCAATTTAGTTACTACATACTTATAAACTTCTTTTCCGTTCATTTTGACAAACATTGGTTCTTGTTCATTAGGTTCAACCAGCGGACAATTTTTACCCGGGATAGGCATTTTAATATAATCACCTAAATTTCCCTCTGCTTTTAGGCTCACGGCAAGTATGTCATCTTGTTCGTCATCTGATACCGTTAACATCATTGCGCCTGCTCCGTCGCCGAATAATACGCATGTTGTTCTGTCTGACCAGTCAAGACATCTTGAAACTGCGTCTGTTGCAACGATTAATACTGTTTTGGCGGTTTCCGATTTTATTAATGCTCTTGCAATTCCCATTCCGTAAATTAAACCAGAGCAAGCTGCAGTAATATCAAAACATGCCGCATTCATTGCTCCGACAGCTGCTTGTATTTCGCACGCCGTTGATGGATATGCGTGTGTTTCTACGCTTGCTGCGGCTATAATATAATCAATATCTTCAACATTTATTTTTGACTGTTTTATTGCTTTTTGAGCTGCCTTTATTCCCATATCAACAGCCGTTTCATTTCCGGATAATACGTGTCTTCTTTCTATTCCTGTTCTTGTTCTTATCCATTCATCAGAAGTATCTATTATTTTTGTTAAATCGTCATTGGTTACAACAGCTTCCGGTACTTGGAAACTTACCCCCGCTATTTTTATAGGAATACTCATATTATTTATATCTCCCCGTAGTATGATGAAATCTTTTTGTTCACCCCTGCTTCAACAGCATTATATGCAACTTTTACTGCATTTTTAATTGCGTAAGCACTTGAGCGTCCATGGCAGATTACTGTTGTTCCTTTTACCCCAAGTAAAAGAGCTCCGCCAAATTCTTCATAATTTATTTTTACATATATTCTTTTTAATATCGGTCTTACTAATAAGCCTATGATTTTTGATAATATATCCTGATAAAATTCCTGTTTTATCATATAAAACAGCATTCTTGCAACGCCTTCAATTGTTTTTAATGTTACGTTACCTACAAATCCGTCGCACACTATTACGTCGCAATTTCCTAAAAATATTTCTTTCCCCTCTGCATTTCCGATAAAGTTTAATTCGTCTTTATTTTCATCAAAGAGCTTATAGGTATCTTTTGCAAGTTCATCGCCTTTTCCAGCTTCTTCGCCTATATTTAGCAGTGCTATACGCGGATTTTCTATTCCTAATACTGATTTTGCATAAGTCGAACCCATTAATCCGAATTGATATAACATTTCAGGTGTACAGTCAGTATTTGCCCCCGAATCTATTAATACAAGAGGTCCTTTCATTGTAGGAATAACTGTAGCTATGGCAGGTCTTTCAATTCCGTGAAGCCTGCCCAATCCGAATAAACTTGCACCCATTGCTGCGCCTGTCGAACCTGCTGCAACAACCGCATCAGAACTTCCTGTTACTACCGCATTTACTGCAAGAACTATTGAAGAATTTTTTTTCTTTCTTATTGCCTGCCCGGGAGCTTCTCCCATTTCTATGACTTCTGAAGCATGTGTCTTTTTTATATCAAGTGATTTTGTATTTACTCTTATCCTTTTTGGAGGAAATATCCCTCCTCCAACAGTGCAAACAATGCCTTCTTGGTCTATTCTATCCAATTCGCGCTCAATGTCATATAATTTCCCGACTAACTCAATAGGAATATTATATTCCATTGCAGCCCAAACTGCTCCCTCAACTATCGCTCTGGGCGCATTATCTCCGCCCATTGCATCTATAGCTATCCTAGTCATACTACTATATCCCCGTTATTTTTTCTATTCTTCTTCTTTTTTTGCTTCAGTTTTTACTGCTTTTTTACTTACTTGTTTCCCTTTGTATGTTCCGCATTCAGTGCATACTGTATGTGTTAATATTGTTGCTCCGCAGTTTGTACAAATTGTTGTTTCAGGTACTGTTCCTTTCCAATTTGCTCTTCTGTGTCCTTGTGCCGATTTTCCTGTTCTTTTCTTTGGTACTGCCATAATTATTTATCCTTTTCTAGCTTTATTTTTTTTATTGAGCATTATTATTCTTTTATATTCCGCCCTCTTTAAAATTTATACCACAAACACATTTATTTAGTATATGTATTATTACACTTTGGTTAACAATTTTTATTTTATTGTAATTTGAAGATGTCTTTTTTCAATAAAAAAGGAGCAGATTTTCTGCTCCTTTTTGTATATTTTTTGATTATCAGCGACCTGAGCTGTATGTAAATGATTTTTGTACCGAATTTTGCAGTGCACTATCTGCCGATTGTAACTCTGTATTCGCCGCTTGAAGTTGTGTTTGATATTTTTGTATTTCTATATCTATTTTCTTTTCCATTGCTTCTAATTCAGCTTTTTTTGCTTCTAATTTTTTTACTGCCGGTGAATCTTTATCTGCAAAATCATTTATTTCTGATGTATATTGGGCTATCTGTTCCGTCATCTCAAGTTTTACTTGAGTCCGTTCTGTTATTTTTGCCTCAAGACTATTGATGAAATTTGTCAGATACATTGTTCTGTTAAAATTAATCAGAAACCCCATTTTTTTTACCTTGTTTGATTTAGTGATCGACCTTTTAAGAATAAGTGTTCCGAGTTTTGTGCCAGTATTAACTCGGTCTTTTTTAATTTGTACCTTTCATAGTTTATTCGGTTTTGTATATTTCTTAATTTCTTTTTTATTGTTGCCAGTTCTTTCAGTTGTCCGATTACTTCTGCTATAAACATTTTTATCGGATTTCTTTTCTTTAAAAAGACTCTAGTGAAATCAAGAAAATTCTTTAACCGATTAAAATATAATTGTATTGTAGTCGCCGTTGTAGGTTTCGCCAATTTTTTCTCCTTACTTAAGCAAGACTACATAATTAATAAAACATTTAATTAAAAATTATTGCCTGTTTTATTTTTTAAATTTATCTTGCTTTTTTTTCTTTCATATCGTCGAATTGCTTAATATTCTTACTTTTTTTATCGGCAATTTTATTTTTTTCTTTAATAATTTTGATTTTATTTTAAAAAAAAATTTACATTTTTTTACAAAGATGTAAATTTTTTTAAATTTTATAACCCTTTTTTCGTTTATCTGTAAAAGTTAATCACATCATTTATAAGATTTATTACTTTTGTTGTCAGTTCTTCTATATATTCCGAACTTGCTAATCCGTTTACAACTATATCAGCATTTTTCATTGTTGGTCTTATATATGTTTGTGCTGTTGTATTTACATCTTCAAATTGATGTTGAGCAGCTGCTCCTGTCTTACCTCTTGATATTGCACGCGTAAACCATCGTTCTTTTATTTTTTCAAACGGCGTAAATACGTACACTTTTATATCAAACAAGTCAACAAGCTCTTCGCCTAATACGTATAAGCCCTCTGCTAGTATTGCTCTTGTCGGATTTTTATATGCTCTGTTTGGAATACTTTCACAAGTTACAAAATCGTATTCCGGTGCATTTACTCCGCAGCCATGTTTTAAACTTATTAAATGGGCACGCATTAATTCCAAATTTATTGCATCGGGGCGGTCAAAACTGAAACCTGTTTTGTATAGTGCTTCGTAACCGCCTGCTGTTTTTAATTCCTCAGAGGTATCTTTATAATAATCGTCACAACACAGTGATGTATAAGTTTCTCCGTATAGCTTTTTTCTTATGGCTTTTGACATATAGTTTACAAGTGTCGTTTTTCCGGAGGCTGATTCTCCCGTAATTCCTATAAGACATTGTTTTTCTTTATTGCCTGTATACTCTTTTATTATTTTTAATAATATATTTTCGTTTAATGATAATATAAGCGGTTGTTTTTGTTTTCGGTCTTCTTCGAGGATTTCTTTTAATCCGTCCAGTATCTTAAATACTGCAAGATTAATGTTATTATCTTCTTGAACACTTTTTTCAATTAATCTGATTTCAGTTGGCATTATTTTCTCCGCTCTTTTTCTTCCTTGTTTGCTTAAAATCCAATTATAAAATAATTTGTTAGTGCATGTTTCTTTTTTTAACTTTTATTACTAAACATTGTTACATATTCTTCTAAATCTTTTATTCTTTTTGTTATATT
>CANPWQ010000008.1 GCA_947584965.1 Candidatus Gastranaerophilales bacterium
ATGAGTTTTGGTCCCGGTGTTATTGTTAAACTTACTAAATATATCTCTGCTAACATGTATTGGGGCTTCCCTCTCGGCAGAAGATATGCTGACTTCGAAAATAACTGGGGCAGAAGCACTGCAAGATTCCACTTTACTCTTACTTCAAACATTCTGTAAGATACTATATAAACAAAAAAGAGAACCAAATAGGTTCTCTTTTTTTATATTTATTTTTTTATTTTTATATTATTGATTGCCCGTTATACATATTTTTTGTATACTCGTACTCATCTTCTTTGTAATATTGAAGTTCTTTTTCTTTTTCTTGCTTTGTAGACTCCTCACGAGGTTCTATAAACGGCTGAGATTTATCTTTTCGTTTCCAGTTAACCTTAAATCCGTCTAAAAGCCCGTATTCTGTTTCCGTTTTATATGTTCCAACATTTAAAGCATATACCGGAGCTGAAGCAAAAATAATAATTCCTATTAATAATATTGATAATTTCTTTTTCATAATTATATTTTACTATGTTTATTTTTTTTATCAAATATATTTAATTTACATCATATATATCATTTTGTAATCTTAAATTTAAAGTGTCAATTACATCTTTGATATAAGTTTGAAGCTCTTGTACTTTTGCCGTAAATTCTTCACGAACTTTATATTCATTACTGTTTTCTGGAACATTTAATTTCGACAGCAAGCCAATTCGTTCATCTATCATATCAGAAATAGAAAGTATCATTTTATAATTATTTCCTGCTGTTTCCATTAAATCATTTATTATTTGCAACACTATTGCAGGAAGCAATTGCTCATAAAATAGCGGACTTTCTACCGAAATTGAACCGTCTGCAACTTTTATATTTCTCATATTTTCCAAAAAGGGCTTAATTACTTTAGAATCTTCGTTTACTTTAAGTCTTCTTTCTACATAATCTGCTATGTGTTTGCAGGCATCTTCAAGTGATTTATACTTTATACGGCTTCTTTCAAAGTACTTTTCAATAACTTTTTGTAATTCTTCCGCTTCATCTAATGTATTATTTATTGATATTACCGTTTTTTCCGTTTCTTCTTTGGCTTTTTTCAAATTAAATGTATTTATTAAAGCAATTACTGCACTTCTTGCAAGCCCTGTCTGCTCCATAAACAAACTTAAAGTTGTATAGTTATCATCCGCGTTTTCTAATTGCTGAACAAGATATATTAGTCCGTCATCACTTGTCATATCGGCTCTTTCTTGTTTTGAGTCTATTAAATCATAAACATAAAATATTGGTAGTATATCTTTTATCTTGGAACTAAAGCCCTCATGCTGATTTTGTACCAGTTTATATTGTATTTTTGTTTGATTTGCAACCTTTAATGCTTTTTTCAAATACATTCTCTTTATTTTATATTCATCCGTATTTATCTTTCCTGCTAAAATATCTTTTGTACACTCATTTAAAAGTTTTGCGGGATTTTTTGTTATATAATTTTTTTGAACAAATCTTACAAAATCCGTTAAATAATCTTCAATAATCTCATCTGATGCATGTTTCTTTAATAAATTAAGTATATTTTTCATCTTTTGCATTGCATCATTTCTATATCTTGCATCCAAACCTGTATTTACAAATAATGACATATTATTACTTATTTCTTGCATTGCAGACATCTTATTTTTCCTTGACTTGCCTATAATATCCGCATTTATTAATTCATCAAATGCTTGATATATCTGATTTAAAATCTTACCTATTTTACTTCCGTCAAATAAACCGTTGGAATTATTTACTTCTTTTAAAAGTAATTCTATTTGAGTCGTTATATTTTCAGCACTCGTATCATCTTTTAATTGCTCATATAATTCATTTAGCGATATTCGTGCTTTTTCATAATTTTTTATATTTTTTTCGGAAAGTAAAACATTTTTACCCTCTGACAACTTAGAAAATACTATACTTTTTGATGCCGCATTTTTGAATTTCTTATATTTTGACATCATTAAAAGCGTATGCTCTGCATTTATTATCTTCTCAACTGACTCACTAAACGATGTGAATATTGATCTTACATATTCTTCTATATATTTATCAGACAATACTATCGGTTGGGGGAATGCTTGTCTTAGTTTGTATTTAGCAAATGCTTCCGCTTTAAATCCTTTTACAAACTTTTGAACATCCATATCTATCAGTTTTATACGAAATTCCCGGTATATGTTACCGGCATCACCTAAATCTGTTGAATATAAAATATCTATTCCAGCAATTTTACTAAAATCTCTTACAACTGACATATCATCAGCTTTATATTTCTTTATGTAATCATAGCCTGATTCAAAATTTAAGCCTAAATCTTCAGGAGTTAATACATCCATAAACTTTTTCGATAATTCAAATTCTCCATTTTGAAACCCTTGTATTAATTTTAACAATTCATTATCATCTTTTGGTTTAAGGTATTTATCTATTGCAGCTGTAAATTCTTTTGCCAGAGGAGATTTATTAAATGAGGAATTGGAATTTTTTATATCATCTACGGATTTTATTTTTATATCCTTGTATATGATTTCAGATATTATTTCTCCTGCTTTTTTAGCAAAGTACTCGGCTGCTGCTTCATTATCAAATAATAATTTTGCATTTTCTTCTGCGTTTTGCTTTAGTATTTCTTCAAGCTGAATTAGCGAGCCTTTCCAGTTAGAATCTTCTTCCATTGAAACATCAAATATTTTTACTAATGTTTCATCTTTTATATGTTCGTCTTTTTTCTCACCGAATTGGTCTTCTATATCCTCAAACAATTGCATTATTTTCGATTTTGAATACATCATAATCATAGCAAGTGTTCTATCGGACTTTCCTATAATATCACTAATCTTATCAATATTATCACCAATTAATTCTTCTTTTGCTTCTTCTAATTCTCCAAGAGTTTGCGAAGACAGTATTATATCCCTCAACTCATCATCATGAGTCAGCCTGTATAATACCAGTTTTTCCATTGTTAATTTTAACTGATCATTGTCGGGAAGTTTATCATATTCCTCTTGTGAATTAATTTTTTCTAATCTATTTGCAAGCAGTTCCATGCGCATTTCAATTAAATCATCTAAGCCGTCTATATTATCAGGATTAATAGGATGTTGTGCCAATTCTTTTTCATAATCTGTTAATTGCGCATCTGCATCATTTATTTCAAATATAGACTGCATTAACTTATACAACTTAGAATAAGTTCTGTCACTGCTTCCGGGTAAAATTACATCACTAAATAATCCAAACTTAGTTTTTCCGCCCTCCGCAGTTCCGACAGCACAATCTATATCTGACACTTTTTGTCCAATTCTGAAGCTCTTATCCAGAATAAATCCGTCACGCCAGCCGTACCCGCCGCCGTAATCGGTATATCTTTTGCCGTTTGCACCTGTCCAGTAATATTCATTTTCGACTTTTCCCCAGGAATTATCTGTCCACAGTACGTCTTCATTTCTTTTTTTACCTGTTTTCGGGTCGGTAAAACTTTCTGATGTTACCATTGGAATATATTGAGCGTGAAAAGCATAATCGCTATCATCTACACTGGATGACATTATTCCGCTGCCTTTTCCTGCTTTTATATACTCTGCAGCTTTCTTAACGTCGGTTTCTATATGATGGGGTTTCCCTGTCATTTGCTCTATTATTCTTACCTGCTCATTTGAGCTTAACCCGCTTGAGCCTTCTTCTCGCACCCAGAATTGCCCGTTTAATCTTCCTATATATGAATACTGATCTTCAAGTTCATCATGGAGAAGCTCGGTTATATCTTTATATGAATTTTTACCGAATTTTCTCATTGCAGATACCGAAGAATCTATTTTATTAAGCAAATCAATTTCATCTGTTTGAAATTTTACTGCAGCTGCATTTGCTTTTTTACGCATTTTTATATTAGGTATATTTTTCCTGTTTTCAGCAATTTGAGTATCAATCAAATCAAATCTTTCTTTAAGTTTATCCAGTTTTTTTGTTGAAAGTATCCATTGATTTCGTTCAAATGCGTTTATTATTAAGTCGCGGCTTTTTGGCACTTGCCATCTGTTTAATATTTCATTATACTGATCTCTTAATTTCAGATATTCGTTTCTTTTTTGAGTAAGTGGCATAACTACTTCGTTTTCACCATATTTTGACTGCAATTTTGCATATTCTTCTTCTGATATTCCTGTTTGAAGCATTGTAAAATATGAACCTAATATCGCATTTGAAAACTCAATAATATTTTCATATCCGAGTTCTCTGATTGCTTCCTGAACTTCATAAGTATTTATTGACTTTGAGCTGTTTAATCTGTCAATACTCTTTTTTATTCTTTTCAATATTGCATCTTTTTCCGGCTTAATCTCGAATATATCCGCGGCTCGATATATTATCTCTTTATTACCTGATTTAACTTCATTTAAAGTTTCTTCATACATCTCAATCAACAAACTTTTTATATCGGAATTAAGCAGTTCTTTTATTAAAGAGTTCAATTTCAAAGGAATTAAACTTTCAATTTGAATTATATCCCTTGTAAGTCTGTTTTTCATTTTATCTTCAGAATTTTCTAAACCGAATTGACCTGCAAATTGTTCTCGAAATTCTTTTGAAGAAAGTTTTGGTTCTAATGAATGCAGATATTTTACAGCTCTTGTTGCTTGAGGCTGTATATTCAACATCTTTTCATACCGCATTACACCATCAGGCATATTTACATCGGCTTCTACCGCACTTCTGTGCGCTGCCGCGATTCTGAATAAATTTTTATAATACCTTAATTTCCCCGCAGGTGATGAATATTTTTTTGCATTAGCAAATTTTTTATCCGTTAGCGAATACTCATCAGTCATATTATATATAATTTCGAGTTTTTCACTCAATCTTGTTTTTTGGGCTTCTGTCATATTTTCGTCAGATTTTTCTATAAATTCTTCAAGCCGCTCTTTTTTTATTTCTTTGGGTAATTTCTCTGAAACATTAATTTCATTGCTTGAGTTTGTTCCGTTGTAGTATTTTATCAAGTCACGTCTTAATTCTCTTATTTGAATAAAAGGTTTTTCAGGGAAAACATATTTGAGTGCGTCATCAAGTTTAGCTCCAAGTTTACCTTGTTCTTTCAACCATTTATTTTTAGATTGTTCTATACCTGACTGTAAATTTTTTATTTCTTTTCTTTTTTTCTCTAACGCTTCAATTTCTGAATTTTCTTTTATCAATGCTTTTAAAAATGCTTTTGCGGGAGTTAATGTTTCACCAAGCCCCTCATACCAGCTGGAATCATCATATATCCCGTAATAATCATCGTCAAAAGCCGTGTATCGTTCCGTTAATATACTTCCATCACCGCTTGCGTGCGCATTTTGCATCCATATATGGGCTGAAGCGTCTATAATTCTATATCCCCGTGACAATGCGGCGTCATAATTTATATCTGCCTTTTCTATTTCTATTTTTTTACCGGTTCCAAGTTCTGTTACATCAAACACTTCCATTGTCGGACTGTCTTTTAACTCATCAAGAATAATATCAACGTACCTTGTTTTATCCTCATACGCCAATGCTTTTCGGCATATTGATATTGCCGCACATATTCCCGAGTGCAGTTGGTCTACCGATTTTATTGTTAACACGTCATCTTCAGGTGTTTTTATTACTATATCGGAAAGCATCTCGTCCAATACTTGTAATTTTTTATCTTCCAGTTGAGGATGTATTTTATATTCATCACTTAAAAAATATTTAAATTTTTCCAAACATTCTTTTTTTTGTACAATCGATGTTTCTGATGAAGCTATAAAATAATCCAAATTTTTCCTGATATTTGCAATCCGAATTATGTCATCTCCGTCGGCATTTTCGGTTTCTTTAGCCAAAACGGCAGTTATATGACTTCTTAACGAAAGAACATCTTTTTGCTCCGATGTTAAGGGGTGTTTATAATCGTCATCAGTATATCTTTTAAATCTGCGTTTTAAATCTTCGACATTATCCTCTGAACTATCTAATGCCATGCTTATCACATTATTTAATATTTCCTGCCAGTTTGTATTTTCTCTATCCTCGGGAGTTATTCCCTCATCATCTAATATTGCTTTAAATTCCGTATTTGTACCTTGTCCGTAATTAAGATGTTCGGATATATCCAATAAAAATTCAATATTGGCACGGTCCGGAGTCTTTGATAAATTTTGTATAGCTTTAAGTATATTCAACTTAGCATTTTCACTTATCGGATTTGTTCCATTTTTTAGCTGTTCTATTGAATTTATATCGGTTCTTCTGCTTTTAAATGCAAATTTTAAATTATTTTGCGCAAATTTAATTTCATTTATTCTCATTAATATATCCTTTTAATATCTATTGGATATTAATTATGAGAATATATTTTTTTGTCACTTTATCAGTTACATTACAAATTTTTTTTACATTAGTTTACTATATTAAATCTACCAACCCTGTTGAATGATCGAAATGACATTTCGCAATATATACATCACCGCGGTTTACTGCGTCTGATATAATTTTTGATTTTTTCATTATTGTTTCTTCCACCCAAATTGTATGTTGCATTGCAAAATAATTATGGCAGGTTATATCTTCATTTTTATCTAAAACCGGGTATACACAAGATAATATTGATTTGAAATCATCCTCTATTTTAGGATAATGCTCTTTTGCATATTTCATTACTCCGCAGTCGTCATGCCCTAATAATATAACCAATGGTACTTTTAACTTTTTAACGGCATACTCGATACTTTCAATAACATTATCCCCGGCCGTAATTCCTGCAACTCTTACAACAAAAAGCTCGCCTATTCCGCAATCAAATATTATCTCAGGAACTACTCTGGAATCAGAACAGCTTAACACTACCGCATAAGGCTCTTGATGAAAGGCATATTTTTTAAGTGTTTCTATGCTCATATTTTTTGCCGTCGGGGTTGAATTTACAAAATTTCTGTTTCCCGACAATAATTTTTTAAGCTCTGTTTTTGCCCTTAACGGTATATTTTCGGGTAATTTTATTTCCATTTTCATTTTTCCTTTTTGTTTATATTGTAAATATATTCCCTTTTTTAAGCAATATAATTTATAATAAAAAAGTGGAGTAGTTAAGGAGTATATTATGGCTAATAATGCATACATTATTCAAAGAAACCAAAAACTTGGTACACAGGTAGTTAATATGCTAAATAAAAGGTATTTTGAAGCATATTATGCAAAGAATAAAAAAGAAGCACTGGAAAAAGCAATTGAGCTTTTACCGACAAAAGGTGAAAGTATTTCTTGGGGCGGGTCTATGTCCATAATTGAAATAGGGCTTTTAGACCATGTTTTAAAAAACAACTATAATGTTATAAATCGTGATAAGGCGGCAACACCTGAAGAACGCAACGAGCTGCTTAGAAAAGCCATGACTTGTGATACTTTTTTAATGGGTTCAAACGCATTAAGTGAAAGAGGTGAACTCGTTAACATTGACTGTATGGGGAACAGAACAGCTGCTTTAATGTTCGGACCTAAAAATGTCATTATTATTGTAGGAATAAATAAAGTTATGCCCTCACTCGATGACGCTATAAAAAGAGCAAGAAATGTTGCTGCACCTACCAATATGCAAAGGGTTGCCGGAAACGGAATAAGACAAACTCCTTGTTTTGGAATAGGAAGTTGCAGTGATTGCAATTCTACAGACTCAATTTGTTCACACATTGTTATTACAAGACTTTGCAATCCGCCTAAAAGAATTAAAGTTATTTTAACGGGTGAAACTTTAGGATTTTAATCTTCCGTTTTAAAATGTTTTTCTGCTGCTTCCGAGGTTAATAGCATTACTGCTAAACTCGGAAGCATTTTTATATTTCCGCTTTTTATTAATTCTTTTATTTGTTTATGCAGTACTTTATCCGGTGAACGAAATCCCATTTTATAATAAAACGGTATAGGATTTTCATTTTTTCTATATCTTGATTCGTCTCTTCCGTATCCTACCGAAGAATGCAGCCACAGGGCACCGCCCTTTCCTCGTTTTCGACTTACTGTCACTGCTTCTTTTATTAATTCCGTACCTATACCCGAATATGTTTCACCCATTAATGACCTTATTTCAAGAATTTTAGGTATATTATTATCAGGCTCTGTTAATACATAATCATCTTCAGGAAATACACTGTCGCAATTCATATTCATATATCCTGCTTCTTTTCGATTTACCATTAATTTGTAAAATAAAAAGTCACCAATCCTATCTCTCATTAACTCTGCCCTTTGAGGCATTAATGTATCTCTGTTAATTAATTCAACAGTTTTTACTTTCCTAAACCTGCCAAATGAAGGCATGAAATTGGATTGAAGTACATATAAGGGAACTTTTTCTCCGCTATTTTTAATTTTTTCATTTTGGTATGCTAATTTTTGTTGTTTTAAACAAGAATAATTATTATATAATTTTCGTGAAACAGGCTTTATTTGCATATTTTCTCCTTACGATAATATAAAACATATAAAAATTTTTTTTGCCATAAGAAAAAAGGCTTTACGGATGTAAAGCCTGCCTTGACATTGTTACTCTCATTCCGAGTTGTTTATGCCATTTTTATTTTATATTCTAACTGCTCATCAACTCTATTGCATTTTGAAGCAGGGTTTTATGCGATTTAACCATTTGATCGGCAAGTGTTAACTGCATTTGAGCCTGCTGGTAATAAGCACTGTTTGCGTCAAAATCCACATTAGAAAGCTCAATAAGTCCGCTTCTTACTTCACCTCTGCCAACAACAGGTCTGCCGGAATCAACAGTTTCGATAAACTGTCCTTCTTTTACTTCAAATAACTGCTGAGGGTTATGGAAATTTATTATTGCAACTTTATATAAAGGAGTCATAACCTTTCCGCCGTCAGCTTTTCCGTATAATATTCCGTCATCTTTAAATTCAAATTCTTCATACTTACCTAAATATTTTCCGTTAGACGGGTCAATCCATAATTTAATATTTGTAGTAGGAACGGAAGCCGCTCCGCCATCAAAAGCAGTATCAACAAAAGAGTCTGCGTCAACCGGTTTTGCGCCGTTCATTATCTCTCCCTTATCATTTAAAATATATCCTTGAACTGCTTGGCCGTCTTTACTTCTGTATACTCCTTCGCCGTCAAATTTAAACTCTCCGAGCCTTGTATATACAAGTCTGCCCTTATCATTTCTTAATACGAAATATCCGTTTCCCTCAAGAAATATGTTTTCATCTGATGTTCCGGGCTGTGATTTTCCTTGACTCAAATTACGCAGCCCCGTATTTCCGACAGAACCGTCCAAAAATGTTTTAAAGGTAAATTGTTTTTCACGGTATCCCGGAGTATAAACATTCACAAGGTTTTCTGTTATATCATTTATCCAGTATCTTGTTACTTTTTGAGTATTTAATGCCGTAATAAATCCGTCATGCATTATTTTTCTCCTTTATTATTATTTTTATTTTTGTTTTGTCTGTTGTTTTGCCTGTATAATAAGTCATTATACGGAAGATTTTGTTCTTCAAATCTCTGTCTTAAAGCCGGAATAGAGTTTCTTAAATAATTTTCCACTTCCGCGCTTCCCGGTATAAATTCTGCCGTTATTTTCCCGTGCTTATCTATTTTTAATATAACCGATACATCATTATCAAAAGTTATTCTTACAGGCTTTTGAGTGCTTTGAGCCTTTTGTATCAGTTCCGTTATTTTATTTGTTACCTCAACCGCCTTTTGTGATACAGTATTTTGCAGTGTTTCTATTTGCATTATTCCTTTAAAATCCCCAGATGGAGTTGATTCAACACTAAATTTCCCGTCTTGAGCCATATTAACAAAAAACATTGCATCTTCTATACTCATCATTATTGAGTCTAAATTAAACTCCAATTCGATGTCAGAGTTTATTTCTTCATTTTGGTTAATTCCTTGATTTAATATTTCTGAAAAAGGAGAATTAACACTCTGCAATATCTCGGTTTCTTCGTCCGTAACCGCTATATTTTTGAGTTCTTTATTCTCAATATTTTGATTAATCTGAGCTTCTACTTTCATATTTATCCTTTAATATTCTTCATTATTTTCAATAGCTTCTTCTTCTTTTTTATCACGGCTTCTTTGGAAATATTTTTGAACTGCCACTTCTGATAATTGCTTTATTTCTGCTGCTTTTTCTTCTTCTTTATACTGTTCAAGTGCTCTTTCTTTATGTTTTTCCAACACCTTAACTTCTTTTTCGCATTGAGCAAGTTTTTCTTTTTCTATTTCAAGTGCTTTTATTGCTTCTTCTTTTTGTTTTTCAAGTTCTTCGCCTTTTTCATACAGATGTTTTAAGTATTTATCGTAAGAATCCATCATTCTGAAGTCGGTTGTTGTCCTCATTATTTGTATTACGCCTGATATTTCAAGATTATTGTCGTCTATTAATCCTTGTATTCTGTCTACCTCGTTTTTTGCTTTTATTACTTCTTGCAGCTGCTCTTCTTTCTTTCTTATCCTGAAATCAAGCATCTTTTGCAATCTGTATCTGAACGGCATATTAATACTTTTTCTTATACTTATACATTAAAATTATGTATTTTTTTTATTAATTGAAGTACCTCTATTTATATGAATTTTTAATGTTTTTTTTTGAAAAGTCAAAATAGTGATAATAAACTGGACTATATACAAGATTGTTATATAATAGTAATGGAAAGTTATAATTTTATGACAGTTTTGGTAAAGGGGATATTATGCCGTCAAAACATATTGATTTTAATATAGATGCAGCACAAGGCTTCGGAGTTTATAAGAATAATATAGAAACACAATTGCTTGATTATGTCAGCAGCGTAAATATTTCTTGCGGATTTCATGCGGGCGACCCGCTTTTAATAAAAGAATATTTACTGAAATGTAAAGAAAAAAATTTAACAATCGGGGCTCATATCGGGTTTAATGATATTGCAGGACTAGGATATAGACCAATGGAACTTGATAATGATGAAATTGAAGCAATGGTTATATATCAAACAGGAGCTTTAGCTTCTTTTGCAAAATCATACGGGCTTGTTATAGACCACGTAAGACCGCACGGAGCTATGTATAAAATGGCAAGTGAAAACATTAATTTTGCCGTATCTGTTGCCAAAGCCGTTAAAAAATTTGATAAATGGCTTGCTTTTACATGTCTGGATAACGAAATTTTAAGCCAAGTTGAATCAGAAACCGGCATTATCGTTAACAGAGAAGTTTTTGTTGATAAATATTATACTCAGGAATTTGTACCTGATTGGGAAAATAAAAAAACAATTAATGATGAAGATGCTCTTAACAGAATAAGAACTATTTTATTTTCATCTCAAATAAAATTAGGCAACGGAGTATTTATGCCCGTTAACTGCAATACTATTCACTTTGATACAAAAAATCCGAACATTTTGGAATTATTAAAAAAATCAAATGAAATTATTGTTCCTACACCTTATAACTACAATAAAGCAGAACTTTCGGGGTGGGTAGAATAATATGAAAATAAGTAATTTTTCGCTAAAAATCCCAAAGGATGCAGGCTGGCTTCTTCCGGGATTGGAAATAAAAAGGTGGTTTATACTTATAATTACGGGAGCAGTCCTTGCGACTATTGGTTTGTGCATAATTACAAACCTGCGCCCTATTTATTCGTTAATAAATTTGATTATGAGATTTACTCAAACCCTCCCGCCTCAAATAATAGGCTGGTTTCTTATTGTTTCGGGCGCCGTTGCTTTCAGTATCGGCTGGTTAAAAACAAACTACTCCATACTTGATGTTAATACTGACAGAAACAGACACGCCGTTTTAGAGGATTTATACAGAAGAAGAAAATTAAACAGAGGCCCTAAAATTGTTGCAATAGGCGGCGGAACAGGGCTTTCCACAATGCTTAAGGGCATTAAAAAAATTACCAATAATATTACGGCAATAGTAACCGTCGGTGATGACGGCGGAAGTTCGGGTAAATTAAGAGAAGAATTAGGTGTTCTTCCGCCCGGTGACATAAGAAGCTGTATTGCTGCTTTAGCTGATGATGAAGATTTAGTAACTAAATTATTTCAATTCAGATTTAAAGAATGTGCGGGATTATCAGGACACAGTTTCGGGAACCTTTTTATTACAGCAATGTGCGCTATTACGGGGAATATGGTTAATGCTGTTAAAGAATCATCAAATATTCTCTCAATTAGAGGCAGAGTTTTACCCTCTACCCTTGATGATATGCGTCTTGTAGCCGAAATGGAAGACGGCTCAATTATTAAAGGAGAATCAAATATCCCCGAATCAGGCAAAAAAATAAAAAGATTATTCACAGAACCCTGCAATTGTAAACCGCTTGAAGACGCTATAACCGCAATTCACGACGCCGATTTAATAATATTAGGGCCGGGGAGCCTTTATACAAGTGTCATTCCTAACCTTTTAATAAATGATATTTCTAAAGCGGTAAATGACGCAAAAGCCAAAAAAATATATGTTTGCAATATTATGACACAACCGGGGGAAACAGACGGATTTAGCGTTTCCGACCACTTAAAAACATTAATAAATCACGCAAAATACAATAAAATCATTGATGCAGTGCTTGTAAATACCAAATTAAGCGAAGAGTTAATTGCACCTTATAAAGATGCAGGCTCTGTGCCTGTTGTTGTGGATAAAGATGAAATAAGTAAAATGGGAATAGAGATTGTTCAAAAAAACTTAATTGAAGATAAACGTTTTGAAGACGGGCACTCATCTTTCGTCAGACACTCACCCGGCAGACTTGCACGCATAATTTATTACTGGTATCGGAAGAAAGAAAAGGATAAAAACTAATGTCTGAAACAATAAAGCCGATTACAATTAAAACATTTCAAAAAATGAAACAATCTGGCGAAAAAATTTCAATGCTGACTGCTTACGACTGTTCCACAGCTTCATATCTTGATGAAAGCGGAATTGATTCAATTTTAGTCGGTGACTCACTTGGAATGACTATATTAGGTTATGATACAACAATAAAAGTTACAACAGAAGATATGGTTACATTTACAAAAGCAGTATCTAACGGAGTTAAAAGAGCACTTGTCATTGCAGATATGCCGTTTTTATCATATCACGTATCCCTTGAACAAACTGTCCAAAATGCCGGAAAACTTATTCAATCAGGAGCAAAAGCAGTTAAACTTGAGGGGGCTTCAGAATTTATTCTTAACGAAATTAATCATTTAACAAACTGCGGAATTAATGTAGCAGGACATTTAGGTTTTACTCCTCAATACATTAATACAATCGGCGGATATTTCGTTCAGGGAAAATCTTATGAAAATACATTAAAGTTGCTTGAAAGCGCAAAACGACTTGAAGAAAACGGGGCATTCTGCGTTATTCTTGAAATGGTACCCGAAGAATCCGCTAAATACATAAGCGAAAACTTAAACATTCCCACAATAGGCATAGGCGCAGGCAAATATTGCGACGGGCAGGTGCTTGTTATTAATGATATTATCGGAAAATTCCCAAATGATTTCCATATTCCGAAATTTGTTAAGCAATATGCGGATGTAAAAAGCATTATAGAAAATGCAGCCCGCGCATATAATAATGACGTAAAACAAAATATTTTTCCGTCATCAGAATACACATTTAATTTATCCGAAGAGGAGAGAGAAAAACTTGAACACCTTGTTACTAAATAAAATTGATGATGTTAAATTAAATATAAAAAGCTGGAAAAAAGATAACCAAACAATCGGACTTGTCCCGACAATGGGAGCACTGCACAAAGGACACGCCTCTTTAATAAAAAGGGCAAAAGAAATGTGTGATAAAGTTGTAGTCAGTGTATTTGTAAATCCCATTCAATTTGGACCAAATGAAGATTATGACAAATATCCGCGCACAATAGAAGCAGATAAAAAATTATGCGAAGAACTCGGAGCCGATATTGTTTTTGCTCCAGCCCCAAGTGAAATGTACGGTCAAGGCAATAAGCTGTCAAATAATGAATTGACCTTTGTATGTCCTCCGTATAATTTAACGGACTGCCTTTGCGGGAAATCACGAATAGGACACTTTGACGGAGTTGCAACCGTCGTTATGAAACTGTTTAATATTACAACCCCCGATTTCGCATTTTTCGGACAAAAAGATGCTCAACAATTGTTTATTCTTAAAAGAATGGTTAAAGATTTAAATATAAATTTAACCATAATCCCTTGTCCTATTGTAAGAGAAGATGACGGACTGGCTTTAAGCTCAAGAAATTCATATCTTTCAGCAGAAGAAAGAACTTGGGCTTTAACTATTTCAAAATCGCTTAAAGAAATAGAAAAATTATACAAACAAGGTATAACTGATTGCAGTATTTTATTAGATACTGCGATATCAATCTTAGATAAAAATCTTGAAATTGAATATATAGAATTTCGGAATTTTGACACATTTGAGGAGGTAAAAACCGCAAAGGAAAATACATTGACAGCTATCGCCGTCAAAGCAGGAAAAACGAGGTTAATTGATAATATAATATTGGTATAAATGGCACAACAAAGAATAGATAACAAATTATCACAACTTAATACAATCGCAAGGTTAATATACACTGCGAAGTTTTTGCGTTATTTATTTTTCTTTTATTCTTTTTTATCATTTGTATTCTGGTTTTTAAACTGCTTTGAAGTAGAATGGCTCTATCATTTTAATTGGCTTTTTCAATTTCCTTATGAAATAATTTCCATATTTTATAACCCGGAGGGTATAACCGTTGATTTATCACTGGCTTTCATTGGTATTATAGCCTTAATACTCGGATTTCTTTATGATTTTATATTAAACATATTTTATAACAGAGTAATAATTTTGCAGGAAGAAGAAGAAAAAAGAGTTGAACGGCAAAAACAGCTCAGGCAGATGAAAAAAAGAAAAAAAATCCAAAATGTTCAACCGGAAGCAGGTATGCCTGTTATTGGAGCCCCAAATGCTTTTTCGGAATCAAAATTAATATTTTTAATTCTTCCTCACGTTAAGAAAATTAAACGAAAAAAAGACGATTTAGAATTAACTTTTCAAGAAGTTGAAATTTGGAAACAAAGAGTTAATAAAAAATTAATAGAAAATACAAATTATTCAAAGCCGATGCAAAAAGGCTATTATCGAAAAAATTTATTTCTCGCATATAAAGATTTTAACTATGTTGATGATTTTGTATATTATATAACCCCAACTTTAGATTCCATAATACTTGAATTTAAAAAATACGGAATATTAACGTCATTTTGTTATGTATTAAGTGCAATAAATAATATGAATGCACTGGAAAAAGAATTGGATTGTATGGATACGGTTCTTTCTCTTAACTTTGAGAATGAATTTGTTGTTACCAACAGATTTAAAATAACATACGACAATAAATCCATTCAAAAATACAAAATGGATTTAAAAGGAGAATATAATCTTTCAAAGAACTTAACAATTTCAAACCGTCAACCGTTATATACCTTATATGATAAAGATAAACCACAAGAATAAGGAGAGAAAAAAATGAAAATGAAAGTAATCAGATTAGCACATAACAAGCACCTGCCCGAATACAAAACAGAGGGTTCATCGGGAATGGATTTATACGCTGCAATTGATAAAGAAATAACATTAAAACCGCTTGAAAGAGTATTGGTGCCAACGGGAATAAAAATAGAAATTCCGCTTGAATACGAAGCACAAATAAGAGCGCGCTCAGGATTGTCCGTTAAACACGGAATAACATTAATTAATGCAGTAGGTACGGTTGATGCCGATTATAGAGGCGAAGTATGCGTAGGATTAGTCAACTTATCAAACGAAGAATACACAATAAAACCCGAAGACAGAATTGCTCAAATGGTTATAGCAAAAGTTGAAAAAGCACAAATTGAAGTAACCGCCGAGCTGGCAGAATCAGCAAGAGGCGAGGGCGGATTTGGTTCCACAGGCTTTTAATGAAATAAATGATACCCTGTTATAAAAGAACAAAGCAAAAATATTGCCGAGAGGACATAAGTAAAATGATTTAACCCCTTTTCGGCACTTTTTTGCGAAGAAAACAAATTAGCGGCACCTCCTATTGCGCCCAGACCGTCACCTTTTGGAGAGTGTAATAAAACCAATAATATTAATAATACTGCCGTTATAATTTGTATAATCCACACAATGGTTAGCATAATTTATCCCTTATTTTTCCTTTTGAATTGAGTTTAACACAAACATAATTTTTTGTATAACATCGTTTGTGTCAATATCTGATATAGAAATTTTTTTTAATTTTGATTTATCGCCTGAAACAATTTTTATTTTAGAACGATTTATCTTAAAACAATCCGATAAAAAATCTATAAGCTCTTTATTTGCTTTATTTTCAATCGGCGGAGCTGAAATTTTTATTCTTATAAATTCATTGCAGTAATCGACAATCTTGTTAAATGATGAATTTGGAACAAGTTTCACCGCAATTACAACACTGTTATTTGCAATATTTAAAAAGGCATTTTGCATAAATTTATTATACAATGACTGGTAAAATTGTGAAATAAAGTGTAAAATAAGATTGCTATGGAAGAAAATATATTCAGCGGGCTGGAAAAAATCTTAAGAGAACAAAACCGCTCGGAAGAAGATATACAGGAAATATATAAAGCATACAAATTCGCCGAAAAACTGCACGACGGACAATATCGTGTAAGTGAAGAGCCGTATATTATTCACCCTGTTGAAGTTGCCAAAATTCTTGCTACGCTTAAGGTGGATAAGCATACACTTATGGCTGCAATATTGCACGATACCATTGAAGATACAGGATTAACCGCGGAACAATTAGGTCAAGAGTTCGGTGAGGATGTCTTAAATCTGGTATTGGGCGTAACAAAACTGGATAAATTTCAGTTTAAATCAAAAGAAGAACGTCAGGCAGAGAGTTTCCGCAGAATGTTCATCGCTATGGCAAAAGATGTAAGGGTTATATTTTTAAAACTTGCCGACAGACTGCATAATATGCGGACTCTTAATTATATGGCGCCAAATAAACAAATAAGAATAGCGCAGGAGACACTGGATATATTTGCACCGTTGGCAAACAGATTAGGTATCGGAAAAATAAAAGCGGAACTTGAAGATTTGTCTTTAAGATATCTTAATCCCGAAAAATATTTTGAAATAGCTCAGCTTGTCGCACAAAAAAAAGTTGAACGTGAAAACACCGTTAAATTATTAATAGATGAAATATCCGAAAGTCTTAAAAAGAATGAGATTAAAGCTGAAATTACGGGCAGGGCAAAGCATTATTACAGTATTTACAAAAAAATGCAGCGGTTAAATGTTGCATTTAATGACCTTTATGACATTACCGCGGTAAGGGTAATAGTAGAAACGGAACGTCAATGTTATGAAGTTTTAGGTATTATCCATTCCCTGTTTAAACCAATCCCCGGCAGATTTAAAGATTATATAGCAATGCCAAAGGGTAACGGTTATAAATCATTACACACCTCAGTTATAGGACCTAAACAAAAACCGCTTGAAGTGCAAATAAGAACCGAAGAAATGCACAAGATTGCGGAATACGGTGTTGCCGCTCACTGGAAATATAAAGAATCAGGTTCAATTAAGGCAGCTTCGGAAGATGATATAAAATTCTCCTGGATGCACCAGATGATAGAACTTGAAAAAGAGGCTTCAAACGCTAATGAATTTGTAGAAAAAGTAAAACTCGATTTATTCGGTAATCAGGTATTTTGCTTCACACCAATGGGTGATATTATTGATTTACCTTTAAATGCCACTCCTATTGATTTTGCATTCAGAATTCACTCGGAAGTCGGTTATAAAACAACAGGCGCCCTTATTAACGGAAGAATTGCCCAGCTGGATACAAAATTGAAAAACGGCGATATCGTTGAATTATTTACCTCAAAAACAGGTGAACCAAAACTCCACTGGCTTAAATTCTGCGTAACAAAACAAGCTCAAACTAAAATAAGGCAATGGTTTAAGAAACATAATCGTGATGAAAATATTATCACGGGCAGAAGTATGCTTGAAACAGAAATTACAAAAGCTGCTTTTGACGAAAATATGAAAAACGGAGTTTTTGCGGAAATAGCAAAAACACTCAATTACATATCCGTTGATGACTTATTTGCCGCAATCGGTAACGGAGAAACAACCTTAAATAAAGTAACGGGCAGAATAAAAAAAGCTGAAGAACCTCAAAGCGATCAATTTGTATCAAATAAAAAGAAAAGCCAATATAAAGATGAAATTGTAGGCTTAGAGGGAATGCTATACAGTTTTGCAAAATGCTGCAGTCCTGTTCCCGGGGAACATATTGTGGGCGTTGTAACCAGAGGCAAAGGGGTTTCCATACACCGTATTGACTGCCCGTCTTTGGATACCGTTCCCGAAGAAAGGTTAATGAACATAAGCTGGAGAAATAATGAAACTCCCAATAAAACTTATGTTACATCAATAAGAATTAACTGCGTAGATAAAGTAGGTATGTTAAAAGATATACTTATTAAAGCTGCAGATTGCGGTACAAATATTACTTATGCCAATGTTAAAACAAATTACGCAAAGAAAATCGGTATGATTGAACTCGGGGTTGAAGTTAACGGTATTGAAAATTTAACTGCCGTCATTAATGCATTTCAATCACTTCCCGATGTGCATTCGGTTAAACGTATTCAAATGAACTCAAGAATTAAACCGCAAGGTGAACTTAAACAAAAAAATAAAGCAAAATCTAAAAATAAAAAATAAGTTATTTATTAAACAATAATTTTTCAAACTCTGTTAAGGCGTCAATTCCTACCAGTTGTTCCAATGCAGCACGGCTTTCCAAAAAATCAAGCTCCAATTTTGCTTTGTTATCAATCGCGCTTCTGTAATAAGCATCAGCAACAAGCAATTGCTCCTCTGTTTTGTAAATTCCCGAATTATATCTTTCCTGCCGTTTTTTTAAATTTTCCTCCGTCATTGCAAGCAGCTTATAATTTGTCATATAGTCAAAATACAAATCAACAACTTTTTTCTGCATATTGTCAACTTTTGTGATAAGCACAATCATATCTGCATCGGTTACTTTTGTATATTTATAATTTAAATCTTTATCATTATATGACATTGAATTAAGTAAATGTCCGCTTACAAGCGCTGCCGTTGCACTGAACGGGTCGCCCAATCCGGCACCGGCTATTGAAGATACCGTTGAAAGCGGTCTTATTATTTTCTTTACTATTGTTTCATCAGGTTTATCCGCATCGGGATTTGAAAGTTTATAAAGTGCAAATTTTATTGTTTCGCTTCTTAATGCTGCACCTGCCCATAATATTTGTACATGCTCGAGCATTTCTTCTTTTTCAATAGTAAGAAGTTTTGATATTTCATTTGATAAATCTTTTAAAGAACTGTCTGCATAGGTTGAATTTTTTATATACTCTTTTTCGTAAGATGCAGTTTTTTCACTCTGTCTGCTTGCAACATCAGTAACTTTATATTCTTTTTCCAAATCATAAGTTACACCAAGCCGATATGCAGGATCTTTAGGGGTATTTACCTCTTTTAATGTCTGCGCATTCGCCATTTGAGCCAAAATCATTACTATTGTTAATATGAATATGTATTTTTTCATTTTTTATTTATTTTTTCCGTATTTATTAATTGATTTTTAAGTGCATATTGGGATAATATCAAGCTGTCTACTGCCTTTTTCCCCGCAAGACGTTCAAGTGATAAATAATATTTTTTAGCTTCCTGCTCCTGTTTAAATTCCTGAAGCTGCATTTCCTCATAAAGCGCAGATGACACAACAAGCTCAGATAACTCATTTTTTTTCAGAGCCTCCGAATAATTTTTATTATAAAGAATTATTCTTGAACGGGTATCTTTTAACTTATTTAATGCACCCTTATATTCATAATAAGAAGAAATTATTTTTTCCTGCAGTTCCTCAATAGTTCCCGCAAGCTGGATTAGTTCCGTATCCGTTATAGGAGGCGCCTGCCCTGCTGCCGATTCTTTATTTAAAAAGTTATTGGCAAGCCTTCCTGCCGAGAATGAAGCAGATTGAAGCATTGCATTTGACCCCGTAAACATCGGGATAAAACTTGCTCCGTAGATTAATGATGATAAGCTCTTTGCCATTATGGAAGAGTGCAAACGGCGCTGAGATTCGGGTGTATTTAGTTTATTCATCGTAAACTTTATTAAAGTATTATTATCAATCGTTGCGCGCCATAAAAGCTCTATATCCTTTATTTCCTCTTCTTTTTGAGCTCTGATTAATTCTTCAATTTCTTCGCGGTTATTTAATACAAGATTTTTATTTTTTAAATCTTTACTCTGATTTAATTTAAGTTCATTTTTTTCCGTAGGCTCAAGCCTTATAACTTCCTGCGCAAATACAAAATTGCACTGCCAAACAATACTCAGCAGAATAGTTATAATTAAATATTTTTTTACCTTTTTTGCGAACATAACTCTCACAACAAATTTATACCACATAAACAATCCTGTTTCCATAAATTAAAACGAGCGAAATTTCATTTCCCGTTTATGCTTATCCCTTATTGATTTTAGTGCTGTATCGCCAGTCATAAGCGCACATTGTCCGTATTTATTTTCTATTTTATCCAACAGAAAAGCTATTTTTTGAGGTCTTTCATCATTTTGACTTTTAAATAATCCCAGCTGATTTATACTGCAATCTTCAAGCGAAAAAGCAAGCACTCCGCTTGAACGGTAGACAATACCCGATTTATAAATTTTATCAAATAACTCTTTTACTGCTTTTATCATTGCTATTTCCGAATTTGTTTCATTTTCCAATTTTTTATCGGTATAATACACCCTAAAATCCTTTGTGCGAAGCATAACAGCAATTGCAGAGGTCTTTAAATTATGCTCTCTAAGTTTTTTACATACATTATGAAGATGAAGCATTAACTCCGCATATATATAACTTTTATCCGATGAAAATTCGGGGAATGCCCTTGTTCTTTGGATTGATTTAGGTTTTTGAACTCCGCCCGTTAAAGGCATTACACTTACTCCAGAAAGTTCATACTTTAACTCCATTCCTTTTTTTCCGAATTTAATTTTATAAAAATTATCATTCTTTAACAATATTTCATGCGCATAAAATACCCCGAAAGCTCTAAGTGAACGGGCAATATTTCTGCCTATTCCCCATATTTCTTCAACGGGAATATTCTCAAGCTCATAAGGCGCTAAATGTTTTTCAATAAAATAAGTACCCGACATTGATTTTGCTTTATGCGTAGCAAGTTTAGCAAGCATTTTAGTCGGCGCAGCCCCGACAGAAACCTTTATTCCTATTTGACTTTCAATATCGGATTTTATTTTTTTTATAAGGTCATCTATACTGAGATTAAATACTTTATCCGCACCCGTTGCATCTATAAATGCCTCGTCTATTGAATATACTTCTACGGTATCCGAGTAATTTAAAAGCAATTGCATCATCCTTTGCGAGATATCATGATATAAAGTGAAATCCGCGCTTAAATAAATAACACCTTGAAATTGATTTTTAGCCATAAAATGAGGTATTCCCATAGGCACACCGAGTTTTTTTGCCTCGTTTGAACGCGCTATTACACATCCGTCATTGTTGCTTAAAACGCAAACAGGTTTACCCGTAAGACTCGGGTTCATAAGCACCTCGCAGCCTGCAAAAAAATTATTTCCGTCTACATGTATAATTAATTTTTCTTTCATAACCAAACCTTAAAAGAAATAACGGCGGGCATTCAGGGAGGAATTACTTACCCGCCTTTTTGAAGAATAAAAGTTATTTGAATAATTTATAATTTTCTTACTATACCTTGCGCCTTGCCGAAGATAACAAGTTGTTCTTTCGGATACAAATTAGGATAATTAATGTTTGCAGGCTCAAGCCAAACTTTGCCGTCTTTATTTCTGTATGTTTTAAGAGTATAACCGCCGTCAATAAATGCGACTACAATATCTCCGTTTTTTGCCGTATTAGTTTTTTGAACAACAACTTTATCCCCGTCAAAAATACCTAAATCAATCATAGAGTCACCCGATACCGTAAATAAAAAAGTAGAGGGGCTGTTTATATTAAAACTTTCATCAAGGGAAACTCTTTTTTCAACATAATCATCCGCAACGGAAGCAAACCCCGCTTTAACAGAGGAGGAAAATAACACAGCTCCGAATAAATCTTTATTAATATAAAATCTGTTATTTTTTTCATAAATAAGATTTTCTTCTTTAAGTTTATTAAAATACTGCCAAACAGAGTTTTTATGTTTAAAGCCAAACTCTTTAGCAATAATTTCAAAACTCGGCAATATTTCCTGCCCGTATAATTCTTTCAATTTTTCAAAGAATGTTTTTTGTTTTTCCGTAAGCATATTTATATTATAGACATTTGTCTATAAAATGTCAAGTATTAGTAAAATATTGTAAAAAATAACAAATATAGTATATAATTAATAAAAATAAAAAAGGAGTTTATTATGGCAAAAGATTGCAGTTTTGATATCGTTTCAGAGTTTGATAAACAAGAGCTTGTTAACGCGGTTGACCAAGTTAAAAGAGAAATCGGCTCAAGATTTGACTTAAAAGGTTCTAATTCCGATGTAATACTTGACGCAGATAAAACAATTACAATAACCACAAACGATGAAATGAAATTAAAAAATATCCTTGATATTCTGCAATCAAAGATGATTAAACGCTCTTTAAGCATAAAAATTCTTGACCCTCAACCTATCGAAAATGCCCTTGGCGGAAATGTCAGACAAGTTTTCAATTTAAAAAAAGGGTTAACACAAGAGCTTGCAAAAAAAATTGTTGCAGATATTAAAAATACAAAACTTAAGGTTCAAGCCTCCATTCAAGGCGAACAAGTTCGAGTATCCGGCAAGGATAAAGACGATTTACAATCTGTTATAAAAACTTTAAGAGCCAATGAAGAAATTTATAATCTGCCCTTACAATTCCAAAATTACAGATAGGTGAAATATGAGAAAAAAAATATTTATAATTATTTATACATGTTTATTTCTTTTATCCATGCCTTTATATGGCGAGTCCGCGGGCGGATATAAAAAAAATCTGCAAATCGGTGTAAATGAAAACGGACAGACGGTAAAAGAATCCATTACAATTTATGATGAGCCGAAAGCAGAAGAAGCTGTTCCGACTGAACAGGTTAATAATGACTATATATATGTAAACCCATACTACAACGGATATTACCCGAACTATAATTATCCGACTTATTATCCGAATTATTATAACGGTTACGGAGGACGCTCTTACTACGGGTCTACCCCAATGGTATTTACCTATTCCCTAACCGGAATAAAATATGATCCGTACGGAAGGGTAGTAAACCCCGGGACTCGCTATAATCCCCCGCCCCCGCCACCGCCGCCAAATCATCACAAACCTAATAACACACCTCCTAATAATCCGTCACAAAGCGGTGCAGGTCATCATAACGGAGGAGCTCATCCAAACAGGCATTAAAAAAAGAGAACAGAAGTTCTCTTTTTTCTTTTTATTATTATTTAGGAATTAATATCTGTAATGAGCAAAAGCCTTATTTGCTTCAGCCATTTTGTGAGTATCTTCACGTTTTTTGCAAGCTGCGCCTGTTCCGTTAGATGCATCCATTAATTCATTTGTTAATTTTTCAACCATTGATTTACCGCTGCGTTTTTTTGCCGCTTCAATAATCCAAGTTGAACCTAACACCATACCTCTATCTGCTTTAACTTCAAGAGGAACCTGATATGTAGAACCGCCAATTCTTCTGGCTTTTACTTCTAAAAGCGGTGTTGCATTTGTTAATGCTTTTTTAAATATTTCTAACGGTTCATCTTTTGATTTAGTTTTTAAGTTTTCCAAAGTTGAATAAAATATTCTTTCCGCAACTGATTTTTTACCGCGTCTCATTAATCTGTTAATAAAGCCGGAAATATCTGTGCTATTATAAACAGCGTCGGGAGCGGGTATTCTTCTTGCGGGTTTACTGCGTCTTGACATTATAAATCGCCTTTCTTATTTCTTTTTAGCTCTCTTAGCGCCGTATTTAGATCTTGATTTAGCTCTGTTTGCGACGCCTGCTGTATCTAATGTACCTCTAACAATGTGGTATCTTACACCTGGTAAATCCTTAACCCTGCCGCCTCTGATTAATACAACAGAGTGTTCTTGCAAATTGTGTCCGATACCGGGGATATATGAAGTAACTTCAAATCCGTTCGTTAATCTTACCCTTGCTACTTTTCTCAAAGCGGAGTTTGGTTTTTTAGGGGTTGTTGTATAAACCCTTGTACAAACGCCTCTTCTTTGCGGGCAATTTGTTAACGCCGGCGATTTAGTCTTATCAGTTGTTCTTTTACGTTCTTTACGTACTAACTGTGCTATTGTTGGCATGTTTTCTCCTTGTATAATTACTTTTTGGCTCTATCCTCCTGCCGCCTCCTCGCCGTCACTCGGTTAGCGCCCGTGGTTCATTCAGCACAAACAAACCACTCTCTTTCTATCATATACACTTATTGATACTACAAGCATAATTCATTGTCAATAATATGATAAATAAATTATTTGTTGTTCAAAGCATTTTTTAATGCAATCTCAAGCGAAGCGATTTTTCTTTGCAGTGCCTCTCTGTCATCAGTATCTATTTCGTTTTGTTGAGCAAGTTTTTCATTTTTTCTTGCATAGAACTCAAGTTGTTCTTTATATTTTGAGCTTACCGCTGCGGTATTAAGTATTCCCGACAACAGTCCCAGTACGTATCCAAGTAGCAAAACAAAAAAAGTGCTTAAAACGACATAACCGCCGTCACCTGCAGCAGCATTAAATCCTGCCGTTGTTTTTGCAAGATAATTTACCGCTAAAATATATATAAATACACAAAAGATTATTAATTCAATTACCATTAAAACTTTACTTTTCATTTATTATTGCTCCTTAAATATTTTAAAACTTTTTCAATATCTTCATCGGGGGATATTTCAAGTTCAATTATATCATTATTTTTTAATGCGGCAAATTTAAGTTTATATGCTTGAAGCACTTGCTCTTGAGTTTTTACCTTTATTGAGTGCTGATTATACAGGCTGTCATTTACTATTGGATGTCCGATATAGCTTAAATGGACTCTTATTTGATGAGTTCTGCCCGTTTCAAGCTCAAGCTCAACAAAAGAATAACCTTTAAACTGCTCAATAAGCCTGTAATGAGTAACTGAAGGTTTACCGTTTTCTTCTACCGACATTTTTTCGGGATGATTAGGATTTCTTCCTATCGGTAAATCAATTGTTCCGGTTTGATTTTCAAAATTCCCATTAACTATTGCCAAATAATTTCTGCGGGCTGATTTTGTTTTTATCTGCTCAGCCAAATGTTTATGCGCCTCATTATTTTTTGCAACCATTAAAAGCCCTGAAGTATTTCTGTCAAGTCGGTGAACAATCCCGGGGCGCATTACTCCGTTAATATCAGATAATCCCTCATATCCGTATTTATATAACAAAGCATTTACAAGAGTTCCCTTTATTTCTTTAACGGTAGGGTGAGTCAGCATTGCTTTCGGCTTATTTATAACCAATATGTCGTCGTCCTCCCAAACTATGTTTAATTCAATATTTTCGGGCGGAATTATAACATTAAATTCACTGCTTAATTCAACTTCTATTAAATCTTCTTCTTTTACGGAGTATGAGCCTTTTTGTGTTTTTCCGTTAACATATACCTGATTTTTTTTAATAAGATTTTGAACCTGCGAACGCGATGAAAAAATATCCTGCTTTGATAAAAAAGTGTCCAGTCTTAAAGACTCACTTAAAGATTGGACACTAAAAACATATTTTTTTGACATTTATTTTATGACCTGTTTTTTGAGAATAATGACATAACAATACCTAATGCCCCAAACACTATCATAACATCAGCTATATTAAACATAGGAAATGTAGGAGCGAAATTACAATATATGTAGTCTATTACATATCCGTGAGAAAGTCTTTCAATCATATTCATCAATATGCCTGAACTCAACAACGACATACCTGATATCGCTGTTTGTGTTAATTTTGTTGACAAAATCAATACGGCAAATGCAATTATAGCAAGCGCTATAAATGATGCAGTAATAATCATTTCAGTTTGTCCGGCAAACAAATTAAATGCTGCACCTGTATTATGAATTTCGTATAATGTCAATATACCGTTACCTACTTGTTTTGTCGGTGATAGTGACAGAGCATACATAACAACTTCTCTTAACCCGAAAATAGCAAGAGAAAATACTATTGATAGTACAATATATTTAATTATTACTACCATATCAAGCAATGACTTAGGTTCATTTCTTCGATTTTGCACCATTTTTTATCTCCTTTTCATTTATAACAACTTTCTTTATCGGAAAAACATTTACTCTTGTCATTAATATTGCCATACCTGTCATATCAATTGTAACCGCTGACGGTTCTACGTGAGCTCTTGTTATACCTAATGAGGCAGTAGCATATTCATTGCATTTATCTTTATTGGATGAAAGTATTCTTGTTAATTCATTGGATTTTAAACCTCTTAATACATCTTCTCCGTGATCTTGAGGATATGTTATTTTTTCATTAGTAATAGAGCCGAACATAAATACTCCATCCGGAGAAACTGTTTCGAGCAAAATTTCTTCATCATCATTTTGAGTTTTTTTATTAATCTTTTTTGCCTGTTCAACAGCACTCGGGGCATTAATATCTGCCTTTACGGACACTTCATACTCTTTTCCTTCAGCTATACATTCCGGAGCTGATATTTCAAATCGAACATCTTTAGCTTCACCGTATTTTAAGGTCACTTTCTCAGTATCTATTGTGCTTGCAAGGATTTTCCATTTCCCGTCTTCTTTTCTTAAATAATTTGTATAATTCAAATCAGAAAGGATAATACCCGTTCCGTTAAATCTTTCAACTGTTTTTAATGTTTCGCCCTGTGCGGTTTCATGAACTTTTACCACCGCATTTATACCGTCAACTTTTATGCTTTCAATTGTTGAAGTATATTTTATATCTTTGTATAAATCTGCAGCTTCTTCAATTAATTTAAACAATGTATCTTTATCAAAACCGTCATTATTAACGTAAGAATCAGAATACATATTTTTTAATTTTTCCAGTTTATTTGATTCTGAGTATTTATTATATTTTTTTATAAAATTTTTTATCTGAACTTCAGGAGTACGTTTAAGTTTATTTTTCAAACTAACCTTTTTTATTATGCTCATTTCCTTATCAGGAAGCTGCGTTTCGGCCGACTCAATTTTTATCTTATCCGCATCGGCAGACACAGGTGTTATGGCATTTGCTATATTTACATTAAAAATTAAAAAAGTCATTATTCCAATTAAACTTACAAGATTTTTATTTGTTATTTTCATGCTAAATATTCTCTTTTCTGTTTCTGTATATTAGGCAGAGTAGCAAGTCACTCCCCACCAGTATCAAGTTTATTACATAAAGCCATAAAACGAAATCCACAGAATTAATGATTTTATTAATTATGCCGAATATATAACCCAGTATTATCAAAGACAGGAAAAGCCTGCTTTTTCCTTTTACGGATTTTGTTACATACGTTTTTTTTACGGCAAACGGCCAACTTGCACCAAAACATATTAACATGCCCGCTTCCCATAAACTCATTGACTTAATTTGAAAACTTTGAACTAAAAAATCAATCATAAATACTTCTCCAACCCTAATTATTATTTACAATTGTACCATAAAATTTGTTTTTGGTAGAATGAATAAAAAAAGGTAATTATGCTTATAGCAATAGACATAGGAAATACAAATATTACGCTCGGAGTCTTTAATAATAACGAGCTTGTACATGTATGGCGGTTATCCACCGTTCTTTCAAGAACCGAAGACGAATACGGAGTTTTTTTAAAAAATCTTCTTAGGGAGAATAATCTTGAAACAGAAGTAAAAAATGCCGTTATATCGAGTGTCGTTGTTCAATTAACCGAACGAATTGAAAAAGCGATAAAAAAATATCTTAATATAGACTCATTAATTATTACGCATAAAATAAATACAAATATCAAAATAAAAACGGACACGCCTTCGCAGGTTGGTGCTGACAGAATAGCAAATGCCTGCGCTGCAGCAAAATTGTACAGTGTACCTGCTATTGTTGTAGATTTTGGAACCGCAACTTCTTTTGATATAGTTAATGAAAAAAAGGAATTTATGGGCGGAATTATTACGGCAGGTATGAAAATCCAAGCGGAAGCATTAAGCGCTAAGACTTCAAAATTGCCTAATTTATTTATAGAAGCGCCTAAAACGGCAATCGGACGAAATACCGTTGACGCAATGTTATCGGGAATTGTAAGAGGTCATGCTGCTATGATAGACGGATTAATTTTTGAATGCGAGCGTGAACTGGGACAAAAAGCAATTATTATTGCAACGGGCGGATATTCTAATGTTATAAGCGAATTTTTAAGACGGAAATTTGATTATATTAATCCGGATTTAACTCTTATCGGAGAAAAAATTTTATTTGATTTAAACAGATAAATTTTGAGTTTTAAAAATCAAATCGGTAAGTTCTCTAACGGCACCTCTTCCTCCGCATTTTGAAGATACAAAATGACAAACTTGTTTAACTTCATCTACCGCGTCATTAGGGCAGCATGCCAGTCCGACTTCATTTAAAACGCACAAATCAGGCAAATCATCCCCCATATATGCAACTTCATCAAGGTTGACATTATATTCTTTAACCAGTTCTTTCATAGCTTTAATTTTATTTTTTTGTCCCATATATAATTTTGTCATTCCGAGAGTTTCAAAACGGTGCTTAACGGTTCCGTTATCTCTTGCGGTAATTATTGCAGTAATAATTCCTGCTTTTGTAAGCATTACAATACCTTGACCGTCTTTAGCGTTAAATGTTTTATATTCAACTCCGTTTTCATCAAAAGTAAGACTTCCGTCCGTCATAACTCCGTCTATATCAAATGCAACTAGTTTTATTTTTGAAACTTTTTTAATTAAATCATCGTTATACATTATGCAACTCCGGCCTTTAATAAGTCATGAATATGTATTATACCGATTGGAGAATTATTTTCATCACAAACGGCAAGTGAAGTAATTGAATGTTTTTCCATTAGCGCAAGTGCTTTTGCAGCCATGTCATTTGCGGAAATTGTTTTTGGATTTTTTGTCATTACCGTTTTTGTGGAAAGAATTGAAACATCAGGATACCTTAAAAGTATCCTTCTTATATCACCATCTGTAATTAAACCCGTTAATTTATTTTCCTCATTAACAACCAACGCACAACCCAGTTTCTTTTTTGATATTAAATCCACTGTTTCTATAAATGTATCATTTTCATGCGCAATAGGAAGAAGCGCTTTATCTTTTAACATTAAGTCTTTAATCATATACAAAATGCCTTTGCCTAATGCGCCGGATGGGTGATACAACAGAAAATCCTCTGTTGAAAATCCCCTTTGCTTTAACAAACAAACCGCAAGCGCGTCACCCATTGCAAGAGTTGCCGTTGTACTTGCCGTTGGAGCTTTACCGAGCGGGCATGCTTCTTTTTCTACGGAAATATCAAAATATATATCCGCACACTTTCCGAGTGTCGAATTTTTATTACCCGCTAAAACAATAAGAGGTACTTCAAATCGTTTTATAAGCGGAAGCAAATTCAATAATTCCATTGTTTCACCGCTGTTAGATATGGCAATTACAACATCTTCACGTGTAATTATACCCGAATCCCCATGAGTACTTTCCGCAGGATGTAAAAAATACGCAGGTGTTCCTGTTGATGAAAGTGTTGCTGCAATTTTTCTACCTATTAATCCCGATTTTCCCATTCCCGTTACAATAACTCTGCCTTTTGAGCTTATTATCTTTTCAACGGCTTCTTCAAGATTATCATTTATTCTGCTTTGCAGTTTCATTATTGAATCAGCTTCTATTTTAAAAACTTCTTTTGCTAATTCTTCTAATGTTGATTTTTGTATAATTTCCACATTTAAACCTTTCACTATAAATTATTTTAATTATACAATAATATTATGCAAAGTAAAAAAGTATGAATAAAGATTTATATAAAAAAAATTACTTATTAAATATAAATATAATATTTACCACGGTAATAATTATTCTTAATTTGATTCCTTATTATATTTCAGCTGGGAACAAGGAATCTTTTACAATTATAAGCCTGCTTATAAACTGCCTTATATTTGCAGGCTACAGAATAATTATTTCAAATTTATGGGAAAAATACAGGCTTCCGATAAAAAAAGAACTGTTATATATTAATTACCCTTTAACAATAGCATTAATATTCGTTTTCATAGCAATAGTACTTTTAACAAACATAATAATTATAGCTGCTGTTAATAAAGATGCCGTTAATCCCGTATTTATCTCCAGCTTTTTCTTCAGCACAATGACTATGCTTTTGCCGTCAATGCTTTTAATTATTTACATGTTTTTAATTTGTCCGTCTTTTTTAATACCGTCATTTGAAAGAAAAAAACAAGAAAACAAATCTGACATAATCCTGTTAATTTTCTTTATCAGTTTTATAATATTTTTATTTTTTAAATTTGTTATAGGAATTACGGATAATTTTTTATCAAAAGATAAATACAGAGCAAAAAAATTACCGTTAGAGTATTCTACCAAATATTTAAAATATAAAAATATGCTGCCTGAAAGAATAAACATATTAAAGAAACAGGAAGTAAAAGTTCCTCTATATTTTACTTCGGACGGATTTAAATTTAAAAACTATATAGAAGCGGAAGATTTTTGCCGTTCGATTAATGCAAGAGTTCCTAATCATCTTGAAATATATAATATTATATTTAACAGATTTGACACTTTCGGCGAACAATACTATTGGACAAGTGACAGAATAGGAAAATATCCGCTAACATTACATTTTAAGAATATGACATACGAAATAACTATTAAACCAATAGGAATTATACCTGTTTTATATTGTGTAGCAGACGGAGAAGAATACAAATATTCACTTAAACAAAATTATTTTTATAAGGCAAAAACAAAAAAACGTAACTCTACACAAACCCAAAACAAAAAAGCATTTGAATTTCCTCCCAAAACTATAAATGATAAATTAACAAATAAGGAAAACCAGAATAATAAACAAAATATTAATAACACATTAAAAAATGAAGCATCTTTTGTGAATTTCAGTATAAAGCATGTTCCAAAAGAAGTATTTGATGAACTTTTAACTCAAGGATACTATTATAATTCCTCATCGAAAGCAAATCCTTATTATGAATCATCAGATAGTAAATTAAATTTAAAAATAAAACAAAATGCTCATAATATAAGATTGTGCAATTTTCTGTTTACCGAATATAAAGATATATCATTACAAAATCAAAGAGAAATATGGCGTCAGAGTTTTTGTTCACCGTCATTTGAGCTTATAAAAGCGACGCCGGTCCTAAAAACAAGGTACGAAAAAGACGCATATTGCATGTCAAATGAAGGTAGATTACCTAATATAGCTGAACTTGGCGGAATTATAAAAACTCTTAAAATTCCTGCATCTAATAATTTGTACTGGACAAATAATACTGTAACCGATTACTTTAATGACGGAAAAAGACCTGTTGCCGTGTATTATACAAATAATGATTTTATTCAAGTAAAATTACCCGATAACGGAATTAAAGCAAATACATTCTGCATAAAACAATCTAATAATCCGTCTAAGATTATATCCAATTATTCATCAAGATTTTTTGGTGAAACAGGTAAATATTATGCTCAAAAAATATGCCCGTCATGCCAATATTATGAAATGCCGGATACTGTTCTTATTGACAGTTATATTTAATAAATTTATCATCTAAATAAACAGAGGAGATTAATATGCCATTTGAGCTTAATTTAACAATAGAAGAACTTGAAAAAAGAACACATAAAGATTATCTGATAAGAAAGCCGATGTTAAAAGAAGACGCGGTTGAATACCTCGCATTGAGCGAGGGCGACAAAAAAGCACTTGCACATCTTGTAAAAGCCGCAAATATTGCAAACATTATATACATGAAACAGGATAACGAATTAAATCTGCCGTTTAGAGATTATCTTGATGAAGAAATAAAAAAAGGGAATAAACAGGCAGAACTTACAAAAATATTATTTAATGCACAATTAGGCATAATCGGCATAGACTCGGAGTCAAAACCCGTTATACTTTTAAAAGGAGCAAAAGAAAGTGACGGCAAAGCATTTTACCCTTCTGACCTTACAAAAAACGAACTGCATAATATTTTAAAAGAAATGCTGAAAAACGGCGAAAAAGAAGAAGTCGCGAAAATATTAAATCAAAGAACAATAGTAAAACGCAGCGGCAATAAATTAAAAGCCTTTGATTATACGGAAGAATTTAAAGAAGAATTTAATAAAATAGCAGATGAACTTGAACTGGCTTCAAAAACTTCAACGAACCAAGATTTTAATGAATATCTGAATTTGCAGGCGAAGGCTTTAAGAGAAAATAATCCTATGTTTGACGCTTATGCCGATAAAAAATGGGCGACGTTACAGGATACTCCGCTTGAATTTACAATATCACGCGAGCAATACGCCGACCTTTTAACGGGAAGCGTTATGGAGGATGAAGAATTAAAAAATCTGCTTGAAGAAAACAATATAACCCCTATATCAAAAGATTCAATAGGGATAAGGGTTGGAATAGTAAATAAAAAAGGGACTCAGGATTTATTAAAGGTAAAAAAATATTTGCCTTTAATGGCTGAAAATATGCCATTAAAAGACAAATACGAACAAAATATATCCTCTGATGAAGATAATCTTCAAACAATGGCAGATGTTGATATAGTATCACTTAGAGGGGACGAGGGTTCATACAGGGGCGGAATTACCATTGCTCAAAATCTCCCTAATAACGACAAATTATCATTAACAATAGGCGGAGGAAGAAGAAATATTTATCACAGACAGGTAAGAACAAGCAATTCCCCCGAAGCCATAGAACGTAGGAAAAAAAGATTAAATGCTACACTTGCCCCCGAATTACATAAATATTACAACCCTGAAGCCGACCATTGGTTTACTATCGGGCATGAAAATGTGCATTCGCTGGGCCCCAAATCAGGTACGGAAGCACTAGGCAAATACAAAAATATTATTGAAGAAAACAAAGCGGATATGGGTTCTTTGGCACTGTTAGACTGCTTGACGGAAGCCGGAGTATATACGGAAGAAGAAAAGAAACAAATACTTGTAACATTTGGTGCAAACTGCTTTTTAAAGGCAAAGCCCGAATTATCACAAGCACACAGAGTCCGAACTATAATGCAGGCATACTTTTTTATTAAAGAAAAAGCCATAACCGTAAGCAATGACGGCATTATTAATATAGATATTGATAAAATGACAAAAACAGCAATGAAAATGCTGACGGAAATTATTGAAGTTCAGCTGTCGCAGGATTTCAATATGGGCGAAAATTATGTTAATAAATACTTTCAATGGACTGATGAAATAAATGCCGTTTCAAATAAATTAAAACAAACCGATAAATCGCTCAACGGAATGATAGAAACACCGTTGGCTGATTTTATTATAAAGGAATAATTAATGAAAACCGTATTCATATTTCCTCCTCAGTGGAATATACATTCTCCAAGTACAGGGATTCCTACACTTATGGGAGTATTATCGGAAATGGGAGTTGAGTGTATAGGATATGATTTAAATATTGATTATTTTAATTACATACTTAAATCTGAACATATTATTGATGCCATAAAAAAATCAAAAGAAATAATTAAAAATACTGATAATAAATACCCAATAGATAAAGTTAATTATATTAAAAGTGAACTTGATAAATTTTACAAATATAAACATAGAGAAACGCTTATTAATAAAATAGACAATATTTCAAATCTTATAAAAGATAAAAAAAATTTTTATAACTATAAAGCAAAAGCAGTTCTTAAACTTTTTATAAGTATGGCATTGAACATTTTATCTTTGTCTTATTATCCGTTTAAAATAAGTGAAAACTCATTCGGTAATATCAAAATTGCTCGAATAGACCCTAAAAATTTTTATCTTTATAAAAGCATATCTGAAGATAAAGATTATAACATGTTTATAGAATATATGGAAAATAAAATTCCCAAATTATCAATAGAAAATGGGGATCTGATATGCATTTCAATAAATTCAACCGACCAAATCCTAGGGGCCTTAAGTGCAATTAAAATCATAAGAAAATTATACAAAGTAAAAATTGCCTTAGGAGGAAGCTGGATTGACTATGCAACAACATTAATAAAGAAAGATAAAGAACTTTTTACTGATTTTGTAGATTATTGTATGAGCGGACTTGGCGAAATCGCAGTAAAAGAATTGTGGGAATATCATACAGGACAAAGAGAATTAAAAGACGTATCAAATATTTTATATTATGAAAATGATAATATATACCAAACAAAAAACGTAAATAAATTAAGTAAAAAAACAGTAAAATATGTTTATAACGGATATGATTTTTCTCAATATTTTATGTATAACACTGTTCTTCCAATAAAAGTTTCATACGGTTGCTATTGGGGTAAATGCAAGTTTTGTAACTATAATACAAATAAAGTATATGATCCCAAAAGTGTTGATGAAGTAATTATGGAAATTGAAGAATTAATAAACAAATATAATGTAAAATATTTTTATTTCCAAGACTCTGCTTTATTCCCCGGCTTTATTGAAGAATTCGCAAATAAAATAATTTCAAAAAAAATACATATCAGATATATGACAAATTTACGCTTCGAAAAAGAATTTAATAAAAAATTATTAAAAAAATTATATAAATCAGGACTTAGAATTGCACAATGGGGTTTAGAATCAGGCAGTCCTAAGATTTTAGAAAAATATAACAAAGGAATTGATATTCCAACAGCCATCAGAATACTAAAAGAGGCATATAATATCGGTATTTATAACCATTTATACTTAATTTACAATTTCCCGTGTGAAACTATGGACGATTTTATGATGACTATTAACTTTATAAATAAATATAAAAAAGAAATAAAGTCATTTACATTTCATCCATTCTGTATACATAAAGGTACATATATATATGAACATCCGGAAGAATTTTCTATTGATAAGGAATTAATAAAGGATAAAATATTTATATACTACAATAATATTTGTGATTCAAAAGAAAAAGATCAAATAGTAAACAGAGAAATTTCAAGACTGCAAAAATCTCCTCAAACATTGATATATCAAACATTAAGCACTTGTTTAACACTACCAATAATAGATAAAATTCCGTTAAAATATTTAGATATAGTTTATAATTATGAAAAGATAAAAAACAGAATCAAATTATATATAAAAAAGTTACAAAAATAATAAATAGCCCTTAAGCGCAGTTGAAAATTTATATCGATTATGCTACTATCTTGTCATGGATAGTTATATGTAAGGGGGCTTTCATGAAAATACAAGCTGTTAACTCGATTTCAAGCTGCACACCTGTTAAACCTGTTGAATTTACGAAAAGGAAACAAAAGCCCGTTGTTACAGAAGCACCTGCACTGCAAGAAGATTTGTTCTCATCTTCTAAAGACATAACCGAACAAAAATATAATTTTGCGTGCCGTATTGCGGCATATTATAAAACTCAATATGAAAACCTATTAAAAGCAGGTTATTGTTTGGCTTAAATTTGCTTAATAACTGGACTTTCAGCTTAATGTATGCTATTTATTACTTATGAGTAATAAAAAATATTGGTGTGCATTTTCTAAATTAACAAAAACTAGCCATACTTTTACCAACTTATTGTATCAGCACTTTGGCTCGATTGAACTGGCATGGTACGCTCAAACTTATGATTTATGGAAAATATCAGGACTCAGAAAAAGCTCAATTGAAAGTTTTATTCAAGAACGAGAAAATGTTAATCCTGACGAGTGCTTGGAATTTATTGAAAAACGGGGTATTACTTTTCTGTGTCCCGAGGATAATGACTATCCCGAATCCTTAAGATATATTGATGAACCGCCTGCGGGGTTATTTATATTAGGAAATTTAAAAAACTGTAATCTTCAAAGGACTCTTGCTGTTGTAGGCTCTCGTAAAGCAAGTGAAAATTCAAAAAATACACTCAGAAAAATCTTATCGGGGTTTCATGACACCGATATTTGTATTGTTTCGGGACTCGCCGAGGGAATTGATACCGTCGCACATAAAACAGCAGTAGATAATAACATGAAAACAATCGCCATTATCGGCGGTGGATTTGATAAGTTATACCCTAAATCCAACGAAAAACTTTTTAATCAAATAAAAGACGGAGCTGGTGCAATAATATCCGAATACTGGGTTGATGTTGACGCTATAAGCTGGCATTTTCCGCTTCGCAACAGACTTGTTTCAGGGATATCAAAAGGTGTTCTTGTTGCAGAAGCCGCATTAAAATCAGGTGCAATGATAACTGCCAAACTTGCACTTGAACAAGGCAAAGAACTAATGTGCATGCCGGGGTTAATCTCCAATCCGAATACAGAGGGTATTTATAAACTTTTAAAAACAGGTGCCGCAATAGTTACAAACCATAATGATATATTAGATGCAATGAACTGGAAAATTGATATTCATAATGCAGAAAAAGAAGCTAAAGATACTAATTTTAGCGATGATGAAAAGAAAATACTAGACTGCATAAAAAAAGATATGTTGACAATGGATGAAATTATTTTAAAAACCGACTTGAATATAAATGATTTAATGGTACTATTAACAAAGTTAGAATTGGACGGAACAATAAAGCGGACTGACGGGGAAAAGTACATTTCGCTTATATAGAGAGGCATATTTAACTAAGGTTTTATGACAAAAAAGAAAGAAAATATACTTGTAATAGTAGAGTCACCTGCGAAATCCAAAACAATAAGAAAAATATTGGGAAGTTCGTATGAGATAGAAGCGAGCTACGGGCATATCAGAGATTTTCCGCCTAAAGTTCTCGGGTTTGATGTGCAAAATAATTTTACACCGTCATTTGAAGTAATCCCCGAAAAAAAATCCGTTGTAAAAAAATTAAACGATTTAGCCCAAAAAGCAGATAAAGTTTTATTGGCATCCGATCCTGACCGCGAGGGAGAAGCAATAGCTTGGCATGTAAGACAGGTAATTAATGTGCCTGACAGCAAGGTATTTAGAATAGAATTTAACGAAATTACGCCAAAAGCTGTAACTTATGCCGTTGAGCATTCAAGGCAAATAGATATGAGCAGAGTAAAAGCGCAACAGACAAGACAAATACTGGATAGGCTCGTAGGCTATAAAATAAGCCCTGTTTTATGGGAAAAAATGAGAAATTACCACCTGTCGGCAGGCAGAGTTCAAAGCGTAGCTTTAAGAATGATATGCGAACGCGAGGATGAAATAAAAGCATTTACCCCCGTTGAATATTGGACAATTACGGCTGATTTATTAAAAGATAAATCGAAATTCAGCGCAGAGCTTGCAAAATATAAAAATAAAAAGCCCGAAATAAAAAATGAAGCTGAAGCCAATAAAATAGTTGAATATCTTAAAGATAAATCAAGAGTTTTTGATGTCGAAAAAATAACCACAAGAAATACAACTCGTAAGCCCTCTGCACCTTTTATCACATCGACACTTCAAAGAGAGGCAAGCAGCAAATTAGGCTACGGCGTATCTAAGACCATGCAGATTGCTCAAAAACTTTATGAGGGAATTGATATAGGCTCTGACGGCCCTGTCGGCTTAATTACATATATGAGAACAGACTCCGTACGTATTTCTGACGACGCTCAAAGTGCAGCAAAAGAATTTATAACAGCTAATTACGGTGATAAATATTATCCAAAAACTCCCAATAACTACGTTAAAAAATCAAAAAACGTACAAGACGCACATGAAGCAATCAGACCGTCATATATAGATAAAACACCCGAAAGCATTAAATCTTACTTAACTAACGAGCAGTATCAACTGTATAAATTAATCTGGAGCAAGTTTGTAGCTTCGCAAATGGAAAACGCGGCGGTTAAGAATACAACAGTTGACATAAATGCAGGCGACTGCATATTTAAAGCAGGAGTCAGCAAAATAACATTTGACGGTTATTTAAAAGTTTATAATGACGACGAAGAAAAAGAAGAAATTTCTAAAATTCCCGATTTAAAAGAGGGCGATAAATTAAAATTAAAAGAATTAGAACCAAAACAGCACTTTACCTCGCCGCCGCCGAGATATACGGAAGCCTCGCTTGTTAAAGCGCTTGAAGAACACGGGATTGGAAGACCCAGTACTTATGCGCCTATTATATCCAAAATTCAGCAAAAAAATTATGTTGAAAAAATTGAAAAAGCATTAGCCCCCACTCCGCTTGGAATGACTTTATGCAAACAGCTTATTGAATACTTCAAAGATATTATGAATTATGAATTTACCGCTAAAATGGAAACAAAACTTGATGATATTGCGGAAGATAAATTAGTTTGGAATGAAGTTATAAAAGATTTTTATACACCGTTTATTGAAACGGTATCGGGTGCAAAGGCAAATATGCAAAAGGTTACAATAGAATCGGATATAACATGCCCCGTTTGCGGAAAGAAAATGGTTGTAAGAACAAGCAGATACGGAAGTCAATTTTTAGGCTGTTCGGGATATCCCGAATGTAAAACAATGATGCCGCTAAATAAAGACGGACAAGTTGTTGAGCAAAACAAAGCAACTGACGAAAAATGCGAAAAATGCTCAAGTCCGATGGTACAAAAAACAGGACCATACGGTCCATATCTTGAATGCACAAACGAACAGTGCAAACACAGAAAAAGAATAATAAAATCAACGGGAGTTACATGCCCGAAATGTGGTAAAGGCGAGATAGTATATAAAAAATCAAAACACGGCAGATTGTTTTTCGGGTGCAGTAAATACCCCGAATGCGATTTTGTATCCTGGAACGAACCGGTCAGCGAAGAATGTCCCGAATGCGGTGCTTACTTAGTAAAGAAAATAACTAAAAAATCAAAAAAACTTGAATGCAGCAATAAAGATTGTTCATTTTCAAAAGAAATGGAAGAATAAGCTATGTATAAATTAGGATTAATAGGATACCCCCTGTCACATTCAATGTCAAAAGTAATACAAGAAGCCGCATTAAAATCCTTAGGGCTGGAAGGTTCTTATGAATTGCTTGAAACAGAACAGGAAGATTTAATATCAAGAATAAAGTATTTAAAATCTAACGGATTTCAGGGGTTTAATGTAACAATACCGCTAAAAGTACCTATTACATTATTTTTATCGGAAGTAGATAATGTAGCAAACGTAGCGGGAAGCGCAAATACAATAAAAATTCTTAATGACTCAACACTTGTCGGCTATAATACCGATGTATACGGATTTGTAGAAGCAATGGAGGAAAATTTCAGAAAAGAAATAGCAAATTCCAATGCAGCGGTTCTTGGTAACGGGGGAGCCGCAAGAGCAATAGGCGTCGGACTTTCTATCTTAAAAGCTAAAAAAATTGACTTTTTTGCAAGAAATATAATAAATGCCTCCGAAATGGCAGAAGTTTTAAGACGTAATTTTCCAAATGTTGAAATGAGATGTCATCAAATAGAAAGTTTAAAAGATTTAAGCGAATATAAAATTTTGGTAAATACAACTCCCATAGGGATGAAAAGTAAAGCGGCAGGAATTTCTCCCATTGATGAAGATATAGTAAAAACAATGAATAAAGACGGTGTTATATATGATATTGTATATAATCCGTTAAAAACCGAACTTATAAAACTTGCACAAAAACACGGAATTAAAACAATTCAAGGTCTTGATATGTTAATATATCAAGGAGCAAAAGCGTTTGAGATTTGGACAGGTAAAAAGCCCGATATTTTAAAAATGAAAATAGCAGCCCTTGAAGCAATGCTTGATTAAATATCAACGTCTTTCATCATGGAAATTAACGTGGATATTGTATTATCCATAGACACACTGTCCGAAATACGCTGCTGGAGAAAAGCATTTATTTGAGGCATAAGTTCAATCGCAATGTCTAATTTGGGGTTAGAGCCCGCATTATACATTCCGACATCAATTAAATCTTTATTTTCACGATATAAAGCCATTAATTTACGCATTTTATAAGCAGATTGTTTGTGTTCTTCCGTAACTATTTCGGTAAACAAACGGCTTATTGAACCTAAAACGTCAATAGCAGGATAATGATTCATTTCAGCAATTTTTCTTGATAAAAAGATGTGACCATCAACGATACCTCTAACCGTATCAACAACAGGGTCATTAATATCATCACCCTCCATTAAAACGGTATAAAGTGCGGTAATAGAACCTTTGGGGCTGTTTCCGCTTCTTTCTAAAACCCTTTGAAGCCAAGAAAAAATTGACGGCGGATATCCTTTTATTGTAGGCGGCTCACCTATTGACAATCCTACTTCTCTGCCCGCCATTGCACACCTTGTAACGGTGTCTGTCATTAAAAATACTTTTTTGCCTTGATCTCTGAAATACTCACAAACAGCAGTAGCCGAATGCAGGCATTTTTGTCTGATTAAAGGAGGCTGGTCGCCCGTTGAGCATACAATAACAGATTTTCGCATACCTTCTTCGCCAAGTGAATTTTCAATAAATTCTTTAACCTCACGGCCTCGTTCTCCAATCAGTGCAACTACGTTAACATCAGCATCGGAATTTCTTGCAATCATACCAAGCATTGTACTTTTTCCCACACCTGAACCTGCAAACAATCCCATTCTTTGCCCCGCACCTAAAGTCAGCATTGAATCAATTGCTCTAACTCCTGTTGAAAACATTTGTGTTATTATTGGTCTGTCAAACGCACCCGGCGGAGGATTATCAATATTTACCCAAAGCGCACCTCTTGTATCTAACGGTCTGCCATCTATCGGTTCACCTAATGGACTTATTAATCTGCCCAATAGAAAATCTCCAACAGGTATACTTATTGACTTACCCGTTGTAGTAACTAAACTGCCCTGTCCAATACCGGCTCCGTCATACAGCAGCAAAAGCTGAGCATTCTCACCTTTAAAAGCAACAACCTCCGCAGGCTTTCGTTCACCTTCATAAGTTTCTATAAAACATAAATCACCTATTTTAAGCCCCGGTAATTTTACCTCAACCGTTAATCCGAGAAGTTTTGACACAGAACCTTTATAAGTATATAGTTTTGTTGAATTTATAATTTCAAAAGCCTGCTTTTTTACAAATTCTATTGATTTTTCCATTGATTGATTAAGCATTTAATTATCCCATATTATAATTAGCGTTTTCTCCGATAGTATCAACCGCTTCTACTCTTATATCGGTTATTAATTCCGAGTACGATAATACTACTATCGTAGGTATATGCCTTTCAAGAAGTTGATATAAAGGAAGTCTTATTCTTGGTGAGCAAAGTATTACAGGCTGAACATTTATACTTTGGTGAACTCTTATTAATGTTGAAGCCGCTGATTCTATAAGTTCTTGAACCTGCATAGGATTTAGCAGAAACATAGTACCAAGTTCAGTTCTTTGACAGCTGTCGTCAAGCGTTTTTTCCCACTCCGGTGAAAGAGTCAGAGCATATAATACTTTCTCGGGAGTACAGTTTGCCAAACATATCTGCCTGCCTAAAGCAGCTCTTAATCTTTCCGATAATATATCGGGTTCCTTTGAAAATCTTGCATAGTCACACAACCTTTCAAATATAAAGATAATATCTTTTATTGATACCTTTTCTCTTATTAAATTTACAAATATCTTTCTTAAATCGCTGGTTGAAATAATTGTAGGAACTAAATCGTTTACAAGTGTAGGATCCTGACTCTTTACAAGTTCCATTAATTTTAATACATCTGTTTTTGTCATTACTTCATCTACATATTTTCGAACGCAGTCCTGTAAATGAGTTATAATTACATCAACAGAATCAACCGCAACTACATCCGTTTGAGTTTTTAAAAACTCGCTGTCCATCCAATATGCCTGCGTTTGATAAGTAGGATCCACCCCTATAATTGCATCTTTCGGAACATCTTTACCCGTTGCATCCCATTGGTCAGAAATAACCATACTCTTTTTAGGATAAACAATACCTGTTGCCACTCTGTTACCACGAACAGAAATCATATACTCATTTGCACCTAACGCAGAAGAGTCCATTATTCTTATATTTGGTATAATGTAGCCCAGTTCATCAGTAACTCTCTGCCTTAATGCCGCTATTTTTGGAAGCAAAAGTCCGTCTTGCTCCGGATCGGCAATAGAAAGAAGCCCCGTCCCGACTTGCAAATTTAATACATCAACACCTAATCGCTCATACATTCTGTTTGGATTTGTTAAATCACTCATACTCTTTTTAACCGCATCCAACTGCCCGAGCTGTGATTGAACGTCTTTATTAACGGATACTATTAAATAAGCAACCGTTATAACCGCTGCATATATGGTAAATGTATACCAAGGCAGCCCTGTAATAAAACTTGACAAAGCAATTAAAATTAAGAAAATAACTGTAAAAATAAGGCTTGAAGGTTTGCTTAAAATTTGACCCGCCAAATCTCCGCCTAAAGAACCACCCGACGCAGTAGATCTTGTCATTACGATACCTGCCGATATCGCCATTAATAACGAGGGCAATTGTGCCGCAAGACCGTCACCTACCGTTAATACCGTGTATTTTTGTACCGCTTCACCGGGCTGGAGTCCTTGCATTAAAATTCCTATACACAAACCGCCTACAATATTAATTATTACAATGATGATACCTGCCATAGTATCACCTTTTACGAACTTCATAGCACCATCCATGGAACCGTATAAGTTAGATTCACGCTGTAAATCTTCACGCCTTTTTACGGCTTCATCCGGAGAAATCAATCCTGCATTAAAATCCGCATCAATTGTCATTTGTTTACCCGGCATAGCGTCTAATGCAAATCTTGCAGCAACTTCGGCTATACGTTCGGAACCTTTGGTTATTACCATAAACTGAACTATTGTTATTATGATAAATATTACAAATCCTACAATCAGATTTCCGCCCGTTACGAAATTTCCAAATGCATCAATTACTTCCCCCGCTTCGCCCTTTGCTAATATCAATCTTGTTGATGCTATGGATAAAACCAGTCTGAACATTGTTCCGATTAATATTATTGACGGAAATGCCGCTAATTCTAACGGCCGTTGAATATACAAGGATATCATTAACAGCAATATTCCGAGAGTTATATTAAAACTTATCGCAAAGTTTACTACGATTGGGGGAAGCTCGCATATTAACAGCACAATTAACAGGATTACAAATATCGCTAATCCTATTTCACTTACCATTGATGGTTTTGCGCCCTGTGGTTGTGCCATTTACGCCTTTTCTTCCTCCTGTGATATTAATGCTTTTTCTATTATTTCTAATTGAGTTTCAATTGTAGCATCAATTATTCCGTTCGATGTTTCTATTATTACACCTCCGTCTTTTATATTATTGTCAGCCATTACCGTTATTTGTGCTTCCATAGTTCCGTCTGAAAATATTTCGGGGAGCTTTTCTTTTATTATTTCAACATCTTTTGCCATTACTTTTAATATTATTTTATTTTCAGTTTTATTTATTTCCTCTACGGCACCTTTTATTATTGAAAGCGTTACGTCAGAGTTTTCCTGCGTTTCTTTTTTAATTATTTTTTTTGCGATTTCAACGGAAATTTCTAAAATACAAGCTGAAACTTTTTCAAACACTTCATCTTTATATTTATAAAATTCGCTAAGTTTTTCGCGTAATAATGCTATATCATTTTCAGCTTTTTTTATTCCGTCCCTGTACCCGTCTTGTCTTGCAGCTTCTTTTATTGCTGCAGCTTCTGCTTGAGCCCTTGTTATCAAATTTCTGTCTTGAGTTCGCCTATATCCGCGCCTTCTTGTTCCCTCTCGTCTTTCTTCTCTTTGTTCAAATTTTATTTCAGACAATGTTAAATCAAAATCATCTTCTTTCTGAACAATTACTTTTTCCTTTTCTTCTTGTTTTTGTTCAGTTTCAATTTCAAGCTCAACATCTTTTTCTTCTTTGACCTCGGCTTCTTCTATTTTTTTTATTTGTGCATATTTTTTTTTAATTATCATTTACTTTTTTTTCTACACTGTTTACTAACGATTCTATTACATGTGCTGAAAACACATTTTGCGCAGGGAAATTTTTGTCTAAAATAAAGTTTTTTACCGACACTCTTTCTCCCATTGCTAATGTACTTAATTTATCCGGTGCTGATAAACTTATCAGTTTATGATGTTTTTGAAGCAATCTTGGAACATTAACAGTTTTAGACGGAGGTATTAATTGTTTTATTTCTTCCAGCGACTTTATTATTACCTGATGATCAAGTTTTTCTTCAATATTGCTCATTTTCATATAATTTATAACATGTATGGCAATATTTTTATCAAGGGCTGATATTATTTCTTCTGCTTTTTTCTGGGGCAAACGCTTTAATAATATTGCTAATGCTGCTATCTTTAATACTTTTTTATCCTGTGGAGCAACATCGGAACTTTTCTGTGATATATTTTCCAATTTTGCTTCATCTTCATTTTTTTGAACAAAATCGTTTAAATTAGATTTATTGACTGCAGCTTCAAACTGTTGAGGAGCAAGAACACCCTTTTTTACCAATTTTTGAAGTTCATCGGAATATACCTGTTTAACTTTTTCTTCTATTAAATTTACCAGCAATTCCTGTTTCATTTTTTTTATAATTGCAAGTTTTGCAGTATTAAATATATTTGCTGCTATTATTTGCAATATTCCCTCACGAAATTGTACGGGAACTTTACCCAATATTAAGTCAATTGATTTATGATAAGTCCACTCACCTATAAACTGGGTAACTAAACTTGCCTGCTGAGCATTAAATTTTATCTGCGGATCATTACTAAGTGCTTCACCGGACATAAAACAAAATTTTCTTACGGTATCCGTTATATTTTTTTTATCGGCATCAGTAAGTCCTTCGGGAGTAGCATTACCACCGCCTTTTAATATTTCTGCCGCCTGCGCTGCCAAATCAGCCGCAAATGCTTTATAATCAAATCCCTCTATTGGCATTATTTTCTCCGTTAAGTCTTTTCAATCCAGCTTTTTAATTCCTGCATTGTTTTTTTACTGTCTGATTGAACCATATCTTCCGATACTTCTTCTATTACTTCATCTAAATTCAAATCAGGCTGTTTTTTCTTCTCAATTTGCAGCTGTTTTTGTTGTTCTAACAGTTCTTGTGTAAGTATTGTCTGTTTTTCTATTAATTCAGCCGCCTTTAAATTTACATCAACTATTTGTTTTTCCTGTTCTTGTGTTTTTATTTTTAAATTCTTTAATTCTTCTTCTTGTTCACCTGTTGAATCTTTTAATTTTTTATGAACGAATACAAATCCGGTAAACAGTCCTGCAATTATCAATATTAAAGCAAGCCACCAAGGATTCCCCGAAGCATCAGGCTTAGGCAAATTTACGGGTCTGTCCGCCGCAAGATAAGGGTCTATCGTTTCCGCATAAGCTATTGATACATCCTCCGGACTTACTTTCGGTGAAGCGGCGTGTGCAACTAATGCCTTTAAATCGTCCTCAGTCATATTCGGAGGCATAGCATCCGCATTCATTGTTAATGCTATTGATACTTTTTCTATTATCCCGGATTTATAATATTTTGTTGTATGTTTTTTTCCTACTCCGTAATTTGTTTCCGTTGCAACACGTTCATAGTTTTTATTTTGAACCGAACTTGACGCAGAATTTTCAAGTCCGTTTGGCAAATACACGCTTACTGCATCGGAGCCTTTGCTTGTATCTTGAGAATTATCGCCCAGTCCCTCTTTAAATGTCTGCTCTGTTATTGATGTTTTACTTTCAGGATCATATTGAATACTTGTTTCCTCAACAGGAATTTGATTTAAAAATGTGCTTACCGTTACTACATAATTTCCTCTGCCTAAAAGCATATCAAGCTGCGCTGATACATTATTTTTCATATATGTATCATTTTCCTGCACTTTTGATATCTGGTCATCTATTGATTTTACAAGTGAGCTGTATACATTTCCGTTTGAATCCGTTATTGATATATTTTCGGAAGTTAATTCCGCAACACTGCCCATTAAAAGACTTTTTATAGCTTTTATTTCCGAATTATCCAGCCTTACACCGCTTGGGACTGTAAGCATTACCGTTGCATTTATAGGTTTTTTATCTGCTTTAAACATAGAATTTTCAGGGATTGTTACAAGAACAGAAGCATTATCAATGTTAGGCATTTGTCTTATTAATCTTGCAAGTTCACCATTCACAGCCCTTACGAGTTTTATTCTTTTATCCTCTCTTGTTGAAGTAAAATCGCTTTTATCAAATATTTCAAGTCCGACATTTTGGTCGATAAGTCCGCTTTTTACCACCGCCAATAATGCACTGTCTCTATCGGTATTTGTATATTTTCCACCTTCCAAAAATACCGTAACCTTTGAACCGTCTATACTTCTTTTTGCTGCTATACCGTTTCTTGCCAACAGTGTTTGTATTTCAATAGCTTTCCCTTGATTGTCGGTTGTAACTATATCAAATCGCTCTTTTTGCATTTTTTCTACAACATTACCTGCTGATGCGTTTTTTGAGCCCCCAACAGACATTGCAATCACAAGAATAACTATAAATATGAAAACACCAACCCCGCCTATTACGGAGTATAATATCGTTTTATTTTTTAATAATTCTTTTAACTTATCCATAAATCCCTAATTTTACACTATCACATATTTGATATTATACTATTTTTTTTATTTTTCGGTAAATTCTTAACATTTAAATATTTGATTTAATTTAAATGGAAATATTCATAACGGCATTATAGGCATTTATTACTTTTGAGGTCATTTGTGTCGCAAGCGATATACCAAGTTCTGCCTTTGACATTGCTGTTATTACATCATGTATATCTACTTCCGAATTTCCCATCATTTGCTGATTTAATAATTGGTCGGGTTTTTCTATTTCACTGTTAAGGTTACTTACCATACCCGATAATACAGTCTTAAAATCAGCACCCTCTTTTATTGAGGAGGTGCCAAAACCTTTCATTGAAAATTCATCAATCGGACCTATAGAATTTATATTTGAAAATATATTTACATTCGGAACTATTCTGTTTTCTATCATAGATTTACCTTTCCTACAAATAATTTGCTAAAATATTTTTAACGTAATTTTGTGTTTCGCGAAACGGAGGAACTCCGTTGTATTTATCGACGTTCCCCGGACCTGCGTTATATGCGGCAAGTCCTAAAATAACATTTCCGTTATATCTGTCAATCATGCTTTTCAAATACCTTACTCCGCCGTCAACATTTTGAACCGGATTATATGGATCTGTCACGCCCAATGATTTTGCGGTAGCAGGCATTAACTGCATTAATCCGAGCGCTCCGACAGATGATTTTGCTCTCGGATTATATCCCGATTCTTGCCTTATAACAGCATTTACCAGTTTTTCATCAAGCCCGTGTTTTTTTGATATTTTTGAAATTAAATCTTTTATTTGAGCTTTATCAGGCTTAACACTGCTTATCGGCAACGGTAATATGTCTTCATTTTCATCATCATTTAAAAAGATATTGTCATTTAAAAGCTGTGCTTCTACGGTTCTTTTAGTTAAATCTCCAAATTTAATACTTTGAGGATTTTGATTAACATTAAATCTTGTATGAACATTTAATGAAGAATTCATAACATCTTCAAAAGTTCTTAATTCCTTTTGCTGCGGCAATTGAGGCAACTGCTCGGTTCTCGGTTTAACATAATTTTCAAGCTGTCTTGCTCTTTGAAGCGCTTGTGCCTGTCCTGACGAATTTAATAAATTTTGTATCATCCCTGTAAACATTACACACTACCCTTTACTGTTTTAACTTCCGATTGACGCTGCCCTGTCTGCCATTGCTTTTGTTATGGAGATAATCGATAAACTAGCCTCGTATGCCCGTTGTGCAAGTATTGCGTCTGATATTTCAACTAACGGATCAACATTTGATGCTCTTATATAACCGTTTTCATCTGCATCAGGGTGTCCGGGTTTATATATTTTCTCACCTAACGTCGGATCTTCAACTACACCTGCCATAGCTACACTGCCCGAAGCATAAGGCATTGTACCTGCACCAAATGCACTTTCTTTCATTTGATTCATTATACTTAAAAATGAACTTCTGTCTGTGGCAACCACAAGCGGTATTTTCCTGACATAGTTCGGTGTATCAAGGTTCGCTATATTTTTTGAATTTATATCAAGCCTTGCTGCATGTACCTTTAGGCCGTCACAGCCTACATTCATTGCACTAAATAATCCCATTACTAATTACTTCCTACGTTTATTACAGTTCTCATTTCAGTTATTATTGACGTCATACGTCTTGTTGCTACAGTATATAACAGCGAGTTTTTTTGGATTTCCGATAACTCTGTTGCCGCGTCAATTTTTTCATCACTTGTATCAACCATAACAGGCGACGGTCCCATTTTTGCAGCCAATTGAGTTTCAAGTGGAGTTGACGTCCCGCCTAAATATGCCGCAAATGATATATCCTTTCTCCTGTAATTCGGAGTGTGCATATTTGCAAGATTTGATGATAACGCTTTATGTCTTTCCGCTATTAAATCAAGTGCATTTAGTGTTCTTGTTATTGAATTTTCAGGATTTATCATTTACTCTCCTTTATTGGTTTAACTGCATTGCTTTTGAATACATGTCATTTATTGTCTGCATTACTTTAAAACTTGCAAGCATTGAAGCATTTAATCTTAATACCGTATTAACTTCATTTATCATATCCGCATTTGTTGTTTCTATACTACCCTGCTTAATTCTTGTATGATTTTTCAATAATGCAGGTTCTCCCGAGTCCGCGGTCAGATAAAATTTATTATTATCTCCCTTTTTTAACCCCTCGGGATTTTGGAAATTTACAACGGGAATTATTCCTAAGACTTCCCTTTTGGTTCCGTCATTCGAAAATATTTCCACTTCTCCATTAGGTCTTATTGCTAAATTTTCGTAGTTTATCGGAATTTGTATTCCGTCGCCGACCAGATACCCGTCATTTGTTATTAAATAACCGTCTTTATCCAGTTTAAATGAACCGTCACGAGTATATGCAACTTCACCCGTTTGTGATGTTACGGGAATAAATCCCATTCCGTCCAGTGCAACATCAAACTCTCTGTCAGTCTTTTGAATATTACCCTGTCTGTAATCCGTACGTTCTACTCCGCTTAAATATCCGTTTTCACCAAGCATTTGTTCAAAACGCACACTCCTATACCCGAATGTATTGTAATTAGCTATATTTGAAGAAATATATCCCATCTTCTCAAATTGAAGCTGGGCATTGACTACTCCTTTATTTATTATTCCCTGTAGTGTCATTTAATTGCCTTTCTAACTGCTCAGTGAAGATATGGCTCTTTGTAAATTTGAATTTTGTATCAAATATAATTGTCTGTTTGCTTCAAATGTTTTAGGATACATCATTGCTTCCATAAATTCGGTTTCTAATGTTACATTTGAATATTCCGCATACCTTTGTCTTACATTCGGAGACAATACTGCTCTTCCGTCTTGAGTAACGACAGAAAGTGTTCCTGCCGTTTCGAATTTATTTGTTTTATTATTTAATACTCTTACTACGCCGTTTAAATCTATTGTTATATCATCAAGTTTTTCCGGAACTACGGGCAATACCAAGGGCGTTCCCATATTTGTCAACACATTTGCACCGTCAAGGGTTAATATTGCTCCGTTTTTATCCATTTTAAATCTGCCGTCGCGAGTTAATTTTATTCCCTCTTTGGATTGAGTCCTAAAATATCCTTTCTCTGCCAGCGCAACATCTAACGGATTTTCGGTTAAACCTATTCTGCCTACCGTATCATCCGTTGTTGTTGACAGCGCATCTTCACCGATAAACTCGGCAAAAGACGAAATTACAGGCACCTTTCTTTGATAGCCTATTTTATCAAACCCTGTTATGTTGTCATTGGCTATTCCCATAAGAAGAGTCTGCATTCTCATTGCTCTGATATTTTGTACTATTCCTTGTTCCGTAAAATGAACCGCGCCATTTATCATACATGTTCCCTTTTTTTCTCTTTATAATGATATAATATTGAAAGTCAAAAGTACCCGTATTTATGGTTGAAATATATGGTTTTCTTCCCCTCTTTCTCATCTGTTTGTATGATTTTTTGGAACTGATTTTTTTCTATGTTATTATATTGTAAGGAAGTAACGGATTAGGGTTATGATTTTTAAAAAAATTATTCCTGCAATTATATTATTACTTGTATTCTCTGCCAGAGCAGAGGCGATTAAAATAGGATTGAAAACCGACGCAAAAGAAATTAAAATTGCAGCTTCCGTTTCCGCAGAAATTTATGACGGGCTGCGCAATAAACTTCTTTATGAAATAAGGCCGATGAAAATATATGAATTTCATTCAAAAGGCAGAGAACTTTCGGTTACTATAGACAAAAAAGACATCGGGCTTAATACTAATCAAATTATTATAAGAACAAAAAAACCCGGGTATTTATGTTCAAAAAGAGCCTGGTACCGCGGTGATTTTATTATAAACAATATGGGTTCGGGGCTGACTTTAATTAATAATGTTGGGCTTGAAGATTATTTAAAAGGCGTAGTACCTTCTGAAATGCCGTCAAAATGGAATTCTGAAGCATTAAAAGCTCAGGCTATTGCAGCAAGAAGTTATGCCGTTGCAACGAGAACCGCAGGTAAACATGCTTCTCAGGGATTTGATCTGGTTGATACTACTGCTGACCAAGTATATGGCGGTGCAAGTGCAGAAAAAAAGACTACCTCTAAAGCCGTTGATGATACAAAAGGAATTGTTCTTGTTCAAAATAAAAAAGTTCTTCCTACTTATTATCATGCCAGTTCCGGCGGGCAGACAAAAGTTTGGAATTCCGGCAGTTCTTTTCTTCAATCAGTTCCGTCTTTTGACGGTGATTTAAAGAAAAACGGACACGGCGTCGGTATGAGCCAGCACGGAGCTAATAATCTTGCTGCTCAAGGTTACAATGCTTATCAAATTTTAGGCTACTTCTATAAGGATTTTAAATTCGCAAAACTCAGCGATAAATGGGATATATAATTATGGATGAAAAAATATTTCTTATAATTAATTTATCTTTTTTCGGCGATGTTCTGCTTACAAACGCTTTATGCCAAAATTTAAAAATTGATTATCCCAATTCTAAAATTATTTTTATTGTAAATAAACCTTTTTACGAGGCTGCGTTTTATCAATACGGAGTCGATGAGGTATATGAGTTTGATAAAAAGGGCGAAAATAAAGGAGTTCTTGGCTTTTTTAAGTTTCTAAACACTTTCCCCGAAAAATACAAACATAAAATTGACGCTGCTTTTATAATTTATGCCAACGAAAGAGGAATTCTGCTTTCATATCTTCTCGGCAGTAAACAAAGAATATCGGGTCCGAGAAATTTAGATTTTCTTTTAACCGATGTTTATAAAAATAATCTGCCCGATAGAACTTATATGCAGGACGCCGATATGGATTTGTTAATTCCATATATTAAAAAAATACCGCAAATATTACCTATAAGATACGATTGGCAAAGGGTTAATGACAGTTTTGCCGACGAATTAAAAGAAAAATATAAAAATGAAGAAGTAATCGGATTATGCGCTGTCAGTAAAAAAGTTGAAAAGGATATTCCCGTTAACACCGCCGTTGATATTGTAAAACGTCTTATTAAAGATAATAAAACCGTATTTTTCTTTGGAAACGGCGACAGAACCGTTGAATATTCAAAAAAACTTTCCGAATTATTGACAATAGATGAAAAAGCAAAATTTATTAATTTAACAAACAAAACATCAATCGGAGCATTAGCGGTTTTATTAAAATTCTGCAAAGGATTAATTTCGATAGATACAGGAACAATGCACTTAGCGTGTGCCGTCAGATGTCCTGTCTGCGCAATATTTTATCAAACATATATGCTGAAACGCTGGGCGCCAAGAAAAGAGTTATATAATTCCGTTGTTATTACCGAAAATTATTCCGCTGATAACATTGTTGAAAATTTATACAAAATTATAAATTAAATATTTTTTAAGTTATCGGGAATATATTTTGTCCAGTCTTTTTCAAGTTTATCTATAAATTGATGAGCATTCAATACATCATCATAGCTTATCGGAAGAGGACACTCTTGAATTTCCAGCGGGTCATCTTCTTTATCTTTTACGGAAAGCGCACCCGTTCCCAATAGAGCTAGCCCGAAGCTCTTTCCGCACTCGGGGCATACAACCTGCAAAACTAAAAGATTTTCTTCTTCTCTTTTTATAAATATTGCATTTTCATCAAAATCATGCCCGCATACACTGCAGCACAGATTTGAAAATAATTTTTTTAATTTTAATTTATCCATTCTCACCTCGACTCTTAATCGCCGAACACGACAACATTATATACACATGTTTAAAATTTTGTCATTTCGGGTACTAAATATATGTGTAGTTAATTATATAAAGGAATTGCGTTATGGATGGTCTTTATCTTTTATTATTCGGAGCTTTAATGTACTTCTTGCTTATTGCACTGCCTTCTATGTTTGAAAAACGCAGTGGCGCTCACTAAGCTATTATATAAAGTTTCAAAAAAGGACACGGCACTAATGCTGTGTCCTTTTTTATCGTGTACTTCCAACACTTTATTAGCTGTTTTAAAAGACATTTTTTTAATTAAAAAGTTCCGATTATTTTTCTTCCCACTCTGTCTTTTCTTTTGTATCTTTTAATATTATTGAAATACTATCCAGCAAAGTTCTTATTTTATCTGCGATTGCCCAGTTTTTTTCAAGACGGGCTTTATTTCTGTATTCTATAATTTTTTCCATTAAATCATAACCCGTAAGTGATTTATCTTCATCAGATAAAAATTCCATATCAGCAATTATTTTTTCAAGCCTTGTTTGAAGCTCATCAGAAGTTAATTTTTCTTTTTCAATGTTAAATCCCATAACCTGAGTTAATGTTAAAAGTATACCTGCATATTTTTTTGCATTTTCAATATTTTTTTCATTAACTGCTTTATTTGCCTTTGTAACCGACTCAAAAATAACAGCAAGTGCTTTTGATGTGTTCAGGTCATCATCCATAGCTTCTTTGAACTGCTTTACTTCGTCGCTGTCTAATACATTAGTATCAACATTAACAGCATATTTTACAACTTCATTCACTGCCGTTTGTATTCGTTTCCAGCCTGATTTTGCACCGTTCAATGCTTCCGATGAAAATTCAACTGGCATTCTGTAATGATTTGTTAATATAAACAGTCTTATTGTATTTGCGTCATAATTTGCGAGCATATCATCAATAGTTACAAAGTTTTTCAATGACTTTGACATTTTTTCCTTATTTATTGTCACAAACCCGTTATGAAGCCAATAATTAACAAACTTACAACCGTTTGCACACTCTGATTGCGCTATTTCATTTTCGTGGTGAGG
>CANPWQ010000009.1 GCA_947584965.1 Candidatus Gastranaerophilales bacterium
TAGCTTCCGTCATAAAGTTCAACTTTAACGTCTATCATCGGATAACCTGCTAAGATACCGCCCTCAAGAGCTTCTTCCATACCTTTTCTTGCAGGTTCAATGTATTCTTTCGGTATAGCACCGCCGACGATTTTGTTTTCAAATACAAAGCCCTCATTTTCACCTGCGGGTGCAATTCTGATTTTAACGTGTCCGTATTGACCTTTACCACCTGACTGACGAATGAATTTAGAATCTTGATCAGCTGTTCCTAAGATTGTTTCACGGTATGCAACCTGCGGTTTACCAACATTAGCGTCAACTTTAAATTCTCTTAACAAACGGTCAACAATAATATCTAAGTGAAGTTCGCCCATACCTGAAATAATGGTTTGACCTGTTTCAGTATCGGATTTAACTCTGAATGACGGGTCTTCTTCTGCAAGTTTTTGAAGCGCGATACCCATTTTATCCTGGTCTGCTTTTGTTTTAGGTTCAATAGCAACCGAGATAACAGGATCGGGGAATTCCATTTTTTCTAAGATAATCGGTGCATTTTCGTCACAAAGAGTATCACCTGTTGTTGTATCTTTTAAACCGACTGCGGCGCAGATATCGCCTGCATAAACTTCGGTTATTTCGTTTCTCTGGTCTGCGTACATTTGTACTAAACGAGATATACGTTCTTTGTTTCCGTTTGTTGCATTTAATACGTAAGAACCTGCGGTTAATTTACCTGAATATACTCTTAAAAATGTAAGACGACCGACATAAGGGTCTGTCATAATCTTAAATGCTAATGCTGAGAACGGTTCAGCTTCTGATGAATGTCTTGCAACTTTTGTTCCGTCCTCAAGTTCACCTTCAATAGCTTTTACATCAACAGGTGATGGCATATAATCCATAACGGCGTCAAGAAGTAATTGAACACCTTTATTTTTAAATGCCGTACCGCAAGTAACGGGAACAATTTTGTTTTCGCAAACAGCTTTTCTTAAGACTTTTTTAAGTTCTTCAACAGTCGGTTCTTCGCCTTCCATGAACTTCATCATTAAATCGTCATCAAATTCGGAAATAGCTTCAACTAATGCTGCATGGTATTCTTGAGCTTTATCCAGCATATCGGCAGGAATTGGTTCTTCTTTAATATCCGTACCTAAATCATTAGTATAGATTTCAGCTTTCATGTTCATAAGGTCGATTAAACCTGTGAATTTATCTTCTGCACCGATAGGAAGTTGAATGGGTACTGCGTTTGCGTTTAATCTGTTTTTAATTTGGTCAACAACACGGTAGAAGTTAGCACCTGTTCTGTCCATTTTGTTAACGAATACCATTCTCGGTACTTCATATCTGTTAGCTTGTCTCCAAACTGTTTCTGATTGTGATTGAACACCGCCTACTGCGCAGAATACAGCAACAACACCGTCTAATACACGGAGTGAACGTTCAACTTCAATAGTGAAGTCAACGTGTCCGGGGGTGTCAATGATGTTAAACTGGTGATTTTTCCACATTGCAGTAACTGCTGCGGATTGAATTGTAATTCCTCTTTCTCTTTCTTGATCCATAAAGTCGGTTACGGCAGCACCATCGTGTACTTCACCGATTTTATGTGTTTTACCTGTGTAGAATAAGATACGTTCCGTGGTAGTTGTTTTACCTGCGTCGATGTGGGCAGCAATACCGAAGTTTCTTACTCTCTCTAACGGGACTTGTCTTGCCATTTTTCTTTTTCCTTTATTATCTCTACTGTTTAAAATTCTTCTTAGCTTTCGCTAATTATTATCTTTACATAAAAATAAAATTTTTTAAAGATAACACTCAATTTTAATATATTTGTGAAGAAAAATTAAAATTTTTTAAAAAACTCTAAAGTTTTTTTAAATTCTGCCGATTAATAACGCATAGGTTAAAAAGGAGAGTTTTTATGTTCGTTTTAGGGAATTTAAAAAAGTACAAAGGCTTTATCGGTACAACAAAAGAATCAATTGATGCAATACAAAGATTTATCGAAAAAAATAATAATGAAGTAAATGCGGTTGTTGAAGAAGAACCTGCTGCTTCCGTTAACAGAATTTTAAAAAGCGTTGAGTGCGAAGAAACAAATTCCGAAATTCAAAAAATTATCGATAAACTGTAGTTATCCGAAAAAAATTGTGTTATTATTAACCCGCTAGGTATTTTTTAGAGGGGTTAATATGAAAAAAATTTGGATTTGTGATATTAAGGACTATGAAGGTAAAGAAATAACACTTCAAGGCTGGCTTTATAATAAGCGTTCAAGCGGAAAACTTCATTTTTTACAGCTTCGTGACGGAACGGCTGAAATACAAGCTGTTGTTTTTAAAGGGAATGTGTCTGATGAAGTTTTTGATTTAGCAGATAAAATTCCGCAGGAAAGTTCTGTTGAAATAACGGGAACAGTTAAGAAGCATGAACGCTCTAAAATAGGATATGAACTTGATGCGACTGATGTAAAAGTTATGTCTGTTGCAAATGACTACCCTATAACTCCTAAAGAGCATGGAACTCATTTTTTAATGGAACACCGCCACTTATGGCTGCGTTCTTTAAAACAAAAAGCAATTTTAAATATTCGGCACAGAATTATAAAATCCGTGCGTGACTTTTTTGATTCACACGGGTTTACCCTTGTAGATGCCCCTATATTTACCCCTAATGCCTGTGAGGGAACTACAAACCTTTTTGAAACGGATTATTTTGATACAAAGGCATATTTAACTCAATCTGGGCAGTTATATATGGAAGCTGCCGCAATGGCAGTAGGTAAAGCATATTGCTTCGGTCCTACTTTTAGAGCTGAAAAATCAAAAACTCGCCGTCACTTGACGGAATTTTGGATGGTAGAACCTGAAATTGCTTTTGCTGATATTTATGATGATATGGATATAGCTGAAGAGTTTGTTGAATACATTGTTCAGCAGGTTGTTGAACACAATAGAGCAGATTTAGAAACTCTTGAACGTGATATTTCCAAGCTCGAAAATATTAAACGTCCGTTCCCCAGAATTTCTTATGATGAAGCAATAGAAATATTACATAAGAAAGGAAATGAAACTCCTTGGGGTGAAGATTTCGGCGGTGACGAGGAAACATTAATCTCGGAAGAATTTGACAAACCCGTTATGATTCACCACTACCCGATGGCTGTTAAGGCGTTTTATATGAAACAAGACGGAAATAAAGCTGCCTGTGTTGATGTTATTGCGCCTGAGGGCTACGGAGAAATGATTGGCGGAGGTCAAAGAGAAGAAGACCTTGATAAATTGTTAGCTAAAATTAAAGAACAGGGACTCCCCGAAGAAGTATTTGACTGGTATTTGGATTTAAGAAAATACGGTTCCGTTCCGCATGCAGGTTTCGGACTTGGCATAGAAAGAACTGTTGCATGGATTTGCGGTTTGCCTCATGTCCGTGAAACTATACCGTTTCCGAGATTAATGGATAGAATCAGACCTTAATTATCTTTTAAAGTATTTGATAAAAATATCACTGCGGGAGTGAGGAGGTTTATTTTTCTTCCCGCAGTGATTTGCTTTCCTTGTATTCCGTACATTGTTTGGGTTACTTTGTTTATTATCATATTTTCGCCTTGTAAATTTAATAAACTTATGAAGGTTCAAAAGTGCTTAATGCGATAATAAAATTAACAAATCTTAAAAATTAGTTTTTATATTTATTTAATTTATAATTAAATTATGAGAATTTTAGGTATAGACCCCGGACTCGCGATTGTGGGATATTCAATTGTTGATTCGGATAGTGATAGTAATACTCTTATAACATCGGGTTCAATACAAACAGATAAAAATAAAACAGATTCCGCAAGGCTTTTTGAAATAGAAAATGACCTTAAATTTATTATAAATAAATATAATCCTGATTCTGCAAGTATTGAAAAACTGTTTTTCTTTAAAAATCAAAAAACGGTTATTCCCGTAGCAGAGGCTCGAGGGGTTATACTCTCAGTTCTTGAATCAAAAAATATTCCGATTGCGGAGTTTACCCCGATAGAGGTAAAACAAATAATAACAGGTTACGGCAGAGCTTCTAAAGAAGAAGTTGCTAAAATTGTTGAAAAATCAATAGTTTATAAAAATCTGCCTAAACTTGATGATACGTTAGACTCAATTGCAATAGCTTTGTGCTATGCAAGAAATAATATAATGACCGGAGGTGTAAAATGATTGATAAATTACTTCTTAAAACGGTAGTTATTTTTTCATTTGTAACCGGCGCAATATTAGGAATTATTCCTTTAATTCCCGCTTTTATATGGCTTGCATTCTTATTGTTAATGTTATTTACTGCACCTTTTATATTGATTTATTTGAAACGCTTGGATTTTATAAAAGAATATAATATGGAGCAAACTTTAATTATAGGCGGAGTTTCGGGATTTTCTGCCTGCATTGGTTTTGCTGTTATTTATTTACCTATTGCATTTATTTTGCAATTAATATTTAAAATACAATCGTTTATTTGGATAAAAGTATTATTTACAAATATCGGATTTTTAATTCCCATGGTTATTTTAACCGCATTAACATGTGCATTAATAAATGCTTTTAGTGCATTTTTAACGTCGTATTTTTTATTTTTCAATCAAGGTAAAGGAAACAAATAATGTCATTTAATTCAAAAATAAAAACAATAGAATGGGTAGACAATAAATCAAGAATGATAGATCAGAGAATACTGCCAAAAGAATTTAAACTTGTTGATATTGATACTATAGAGAGAATGTATACTGCTATAAAAGATATGATAGTAAGAGGAGCGCCGGCAATAGGAATAGCAGGGGCGCATGGCATAACGCTCGGGGCAATTGAACTTTCCAAAACCGAAACAAATAAGGAAAGTTTTTTAAAAAAACTGGAGCAAAAAGCACAATATTTAAAGTCTTCGCGTCCTACCGCCGTTAATTTAATGTGGGCGGTTGATAAACAAATTAAACTGGCAAATGAAACTCAAGGTAATATTGAAGATATAGTAAATGCGCTTATTCAAAACGGAATAAAACTTGAAAATGAAGATATAGAAATAAATAAAAAAATGGGAGATTACGGCGCTGAGGTCGTTCCAAAAGGTGCGGTAATTCTTACTCATTGTAATGCGGGAGCGCTTGCAACTGTCGGTTACGGTACGGCTCTTGGTGTTATAAGAAGTGCTTTTGCTAAAGACCCGACTATAAAAGTCTTTGCGGATGAAACACGTCCGCGCCAGCAAGGGGCAAGGCTTACAACTTGGGAGCTTGCTCAGGACGGCATTCCTATTACTCTTATTACGGATGGTATGTGCTCTTATTTTATGTCAAAAGGTATGATAAATATGGTTGTAGTCGGTGCTGACAGAATTGCGGCAAACGGTGATACCGCCAATAAAATCGGAACATATACGGTTGCAATCAGTGCTAAATATCATAATGTGCCGTTTTATATAGCAGCACCGTTATCTACTATTGATATATCAATAAAGTCGGGTAAAGAAATTCCCATTGAAGAAAGAAATCATGAGGAAGTTACTCATATAAACGGTGATTGGATTTGTGCTAAGGAAGTAAATATTATTAATCCGGGGTTTGATGTTACTCCTAATGAGCTTATAACAGGTATAATAACAGAAAAAGGCATTTTAAGACCGCCTTATACCGACTCAATAAAAAATGCTTTTATAAAAGATTAAACACTTTGATATTTGAAAATCAAATTTAAAAATGATATAATCAGCTTAAAAAAAGGAGACAGACATGAAAAATAATTTTAAAACACTTGCAATAGCGTTAATAGCATTCGGTATCGGTTTAACCGCAGGAAATTATGCCATTTCTGATGTACCGACCAACTTTAAAGTTGCTGTTGTAGATGTATCAAAAGTAGTTGCTTCATCAGCTCAAGTTAAAGCATTAAAAAATGAACAAAGAGCTAAATCACAAGAGCTTGCTAAGTTTATTGAAACTGCAAAAGCTAACTTGGATAAAGAAAAAGATGCAGCTAAGAAAAAAGCATTGGAAGCTAAATATAATAAAGAATTTAATGCTAAAAGAGAAGCTATTGCTAAAAATTATGAAACAAAATTACTTGCTATTGATAAAAGTATATCTACATTAATAGATACCAATGCAAAGAGCAACGGTTATAATCTTGTTCTTGCAAAAGGTGCTGTTTTATCAGGCGGTACGGATATTACCGATCAAATTGCAAAAGTAGTTAAATAGTTTTATTTAATAAATAAAAAATGAATCATTGATAATATTATCAATGATTTATTTTTTTTATAAAATTATCCAGAGGACAGCATGAATAATATTAAAAATTCCAAATTATTATTATTAACTATATTTATAATTTCAATAGCAATAGTAATATTTTTTAAATATTTATCTCAAAACAGTTGTTTTTGGGGTGATGATTTTCTTTACCCCAGATATAGGATGTATGAGGGATATTTTGACAGTTTTAAATATACATTCGGGCATGGCAGCGGATATTTAGGTTTGTTCTTATGTAAGTTTTTTTCTTTCGGGTTGCCTGCTATATTACATATTCATCCTAATGATTTTCTATGTAACGGGGCAAGTATAATCCGCGGAGTATTGACTTGTTTGGTTTTATTGTCCATAACAAAATTGGCTGTTGATAAAAATAAATCAAAGTTATTATTTTTGTTGATATATTTATTTACTGCTTCTTACTTCTTTTTGAACGGGTTAAAAAGTAACGTAATATTAATTAATTATAATTATTACAGATATTTCTTTTCATTATTATTTTACTCTGTATTTTGGTTGTATATTTATAAAAACATAATATCTGATGAGAAATTTGTTATTAATAAAAAAGAAATAATAACTCTGTTATTAATGGGATTTTGCGGATATGTACTGGGAACATCAATAGAAATAAATTTTTTCATATCATTAATGTTAGCAGGATTAATAATAATATATAATTTATTTTTTCGCAGATGTAAATATAAATTAAATACATGTTTTTATCTGCCCGTAGGAGTTTTATGTTGTGCAATAAGTTTATTTACTGAATCCTTTGGTTTTAAAGAAGTTGCTTCTGACAGAGGATTGTCTGATATAAATGTTACTTATGATATTTTAAAAGAGTTTTCACAAGTTTATTATAGGATATGTTTTAAAGAAGAAGTAATATATTGGATTATATTTATATGTATTGCCGTGTCTGCTTTTATAATTGCAAAAAAAAATAACAAAATAAAACTCGTAATTTTTCCGATGTTAATGCAATTATCAATATTAACAGTAATGTATTCATTGATATTATGCGGAAGAACTTATGATTTAAACGGAAGAATGATATTATTCTTGTATCACAGCAATATAATATTTTTATATAAAATGTTGATATTAATACCTTTATATATGTTATTTGATTATGTAATCTCTAGCGCTCAAATAAAAAAAATAGAAATAATAATATTGTTTTTATTATTGGTAGGAAGTGTGATAAATATTTTAGAGTGTAAAAAATTAAGTATGGAATTTAAAAGCAGATTAAGTGAGCATAAAAAACATCAGTATATGTATGAAAAAATAATGAGATTTTATAATTTAAAAGGTGAAAAAGCTAAGGTACCGCAAGAATTTTTAAAAGAATTTGATGAATTAAATCGTTCTGAAACACATAAATCAACGCAAATAAATTCAATGAATTTAATATATAAAGATAACTTAGCATACATATACGGATATGAAATAGTTCCTGACGGTTTAGAATTATTTTATATAGACGGCGGAACATTTAGCGAAGAAGAATTAAGCGATATAAAATTCTCGCTGTTATATGACAATGATTATGTGCTTAATAAAAAGAATTAAAAATGTTTATTAATAACATTAGCAAGTGCTTTAAGTTCCGTAAAAAGCTGATTAAATTGTTCGGGGTAAAGTGATTGAGCCCCGTCGCATAGTGCAGTTTCAGGTGAATTATGAACTTCAATAATAAGCCCGTCCGCTCCTGCTGCCACGGCAGCTTTGGACATAGGTGCAACCTTATCTCTTAATCCGGTAGAATGACTGGGGTCAACTATTATAGGAAGATGTGAAATTTTTTGAACAACGGGAATGGCGGATAAATCAAGAGTATTTCTTGTCATGTGTTCAAAAGTTCTAATTCCGCGCTCGCAAAGAATAACCTGCCTGTTTCCGCCAGACATAATGTATTCGGCTGACATTAACAGTTCTTCAATGGTAGCACTTAATCCTCTTTTTAGAAGTATAGGTTTTCTGATTTCGCCGAGATTTTTAAGCAGATTAAAATTCTGCATGTTTCTTGCGCCTACTTGAATAATATCAACATACTTTAAAAACAGCGGAATTTGATTAATTTCCATAACTTCAGAGGTAACAGCCATATTATATTTATCGGCAGCTTTTCTTAATATTTTTAAGCCCTCTTCACCAAGTCCTTGAAATGAATAAGGCGAAGTTCTCGGTTTAAAAGCACCACCTCTAAGTATTTTAACCCCGTAAGAAGCAAGTTTTTGAGCGCAAGCGTCAACCTGTTCAAAAGATTCAACACTGCATGGTCCTGCAATCATGCCGATATTTCCGCCGCCAAATTTAACTCCGTTAACCTCCACGATTGTATCATCGGGTTTAAAAACTCTGCTGACCAATTTATAAGGAGATGAAATTCTGATAACTTCTTTAACTCCGTTTAAAAGCTCAATATCACGTTTATCAATAATTTTGCTTCCGACAGCTCCGATAACGGTATGCTCTTCACCTTTTGAAACGTGAGCGTCAAACCCTTTTTGCTTAATGAATTTAATAACATTTGAAATATTATCTTCCGAGCATCCGCTCTGCATTACAATTAACATATACTTCCCTCTCTTTTTAAATTATATAACAGATATGTAAATTTTGTTTGAAATACTCCGAAATTTAGTTTATATTATTTTTAAGGGAATAAAAACAGGAGGGAATAATGTCCAGAATTAAGTTTATATTAACAGCTTTATTAGTAATGGTTGCAGCAAATTTAAGCGCAAATGCAATGACAATCGGTTATGCTGATTTTCAAAAAGTTTTATCCGAATACTCTTATGCGCGCAGTGCATATAAAGATTTAGATAATAAAATGCTGGAATTACAGCAGTATGCAATAGATAAAGATAAGCAGTATAAGGCAATAGAGTCGCCTTTGCAAAAGAAAACTTTTGAAGAACAAATCCAAAAAGAATTTAAAGTTAAAGAAGACAGAATTTACGATTTAAAATCTCAAAAAGAAAAAATAATAAGAGATAACGTACTTGCGGCTTCAAAAGCGGTAGCAGCTTCAAAAAAACTTGACATAATACTTGACTACGGAGTTGTTTATGCAGGCGGAGTCGATGTTACAAACGATATTATTCAATACTTAAATACACAAAAGAAATAACAGACAAAAATTAAAAAATAAGAGAAGCCGAACAAAACTTAATAGATGTGTGGCTTCTCTTGTTTTTTCGGAGGAAAAAATGAAAATAATTGACATAATTGAAAAGAAAAAACAAGGGCAAGCGCTTAATGAGGAGGAAATAAAATATTTTATAGACGGCGTAACAAAGGGAACAATTGAAGACTATCAAATAAGCGCTCTGCTTATGGCAATTTATTTTCGCGGAATGAATACGGATGAAACCGTATACTTAACAAAGTATATGGCATATTCAGGGGAAGTATTGAATTTAGAAGATATCTCAAATGATATAACGGATAAACACTCAACAGGCGGTGTGGGAGATAAAATAACCTTAATGTTTCTGCCGATAATCGCTTCAGCAGGGCTTTATGCGGCTAAATTATCGGGCAGAGGATTAGGTCATACCGGCGGTACAATAGATAAATTAGAGTCAATTCCGGGATTTAGAACGGATTTAAGTATAGATGAATTTAAAACAAAAGTAAAAGAGTATAAAACGGCAATAGCTGCGCAGACGATGTCATTAGCGCCTGCTGACGGAAAGCTCTATGCATTAAGGGATGTAACCTCCACTGTGGATATAATTCCTTTAATAGCGTCATCGGTCGTATCAAAAAAAATAGCGTCGGGGGCAAATCATATAATACTGGATGTAAAATACGGTTCGGGCGCATTTATAAAGACTCCCGAAGATGCTGAAAAATTGTCAAAAATAATGGTGGAAACAGGTAAGCGCCTCGGCAGAAATATAAGCGCGGTAATCAGCAGTATGCAAGAGCCTTTAGGCAGGGCAATAGGTAATTCCGTTGAAATTCAAGAAGTAATTGAATTTTTAAAAGGCAATATGGAAAGCGATTTAAAAGAAGTAACATATATGCTTTGCTCGCAGGCGTTTGAAAAATCGGGCAAAATATTAAACAAAGAAGAAGCGTATAAATATATTGATGAACTTATACAAAGCGGAAAAGCGCTTGAAAAATTTAAGGAAATAATTAAATCGCAAGGCGGAGATGAAAGAATTGTAAATGATTATTCTCTGCTTCCTCAATCAAAAATAAAATATGAAGTTAAGACTGATAAAGCAGGTTTCGTATCAAATATTGACGCATTAAAAGTTGCAAAAGCGTGTAAAAATTTAGGCGCAGGCAGAGAGAAAAAGACTGATACAATAGATTATTCGGCAGGAATTTATTTAACTAAAAAAACGCAGGATGAAGTGCTTTCGGGTGATACAATAGCTGTTTTATATACTAATAAAGAAACAGCATTAAATGAGGCGGAAGAACTTGTTAAATCTGCTTTTGAAATAACAAATACAAAACCGCAGGCAAAGTCGCTCATTTATAAAGTAATAAATTAAACTTTTGATGTATTCACTTTTATTATATCTTCAAGTAATAAAGCGCAGTCACCAACCATTTTAGTGCAGTGCTGACGGCGCTGCGGAGAATGAAAATCACTAAACCCCGCGCTTAAGACTTTACAGCAGGTAACTTTGTATTTTTCAGTAAATTTATCATAAAACTGTTTAGCTAAAGCTCTGGCTTGTTTGCCGTCGCGCTTATCATTTCTGCCGAACATTGCACCAATAACCATTTGAGAGCCTGCAACCGCACCGCAAAGACATCTTGCGCCCATTCCGCCCGAAAATGAAGTTGCAATCGCAAGTGCGTCATAAGAGATATAACCTTTATCGGCAGCCGCTTGAACAATTGCTTCCGAACACGAATACCCTTCCATAAAATACTTAAGTGCTAAATCTTTCATAAAACCTCCAATAAAAATATTATACTACAAAAAAATTTTTCTTTAATTTTTCCCGTAACCACTTGAAAAAACATGAAAAATATGTTACAATTGTAGTATAAGGAAAAAGAAAAATGTATGCACTGTCGGAACGAAGAATAGAAAACTCCGGGAAAACGGTCTTCAGGCTAGGGATAATGATATTGGCAATAGCGGTTTTCTCGGGGCAGAATATGTCCATAAGTGCATATCAAACAGGAACTGTTTTAAAAGGATATATACAAGAGAATACTATGAGAAAAGAGCAAAATGATGCTCTTTTTTTATTGGAAGAAAAATGGAATAAAGAATTAAAAGCAAAGTACGGTAAAGTTCCCGTAAAAAAACTGGAAACAGGTGTTGTATATGTCAGCATGTCAAAATATATAAATTCAAGACGAATAAAATTAAACGTATCCGAAATAAACAGAAACCTAAATCCGCAAATAGAGATAATTCCGCAATTATCATCAAATAAAATACATTCAAGGTCAAAAATAAAGAATATAGCATTGGGTTCAAAATCTTTAATAGCGGTAAACGGAACATATTTTAAGCAAGATACGGGAACACCGTTAGGTACGTTAATGATAAATAAAGAGATAATAACAGGTCCGATATATGACAGAGCAGTATTTGCGATAAGTGAAAACGGATATTCAACGGCACGCGCGGGATTTTACGGCAGTGTAAAATCAAAAGGCGAAGAAAAGATAAAAATTGACGGTATTAATCAGCCAAGAATGAGCCGAGGGCAGGTAATAATATACACAAACCGCTGGGGTGCAATGTCCCCTGTTACAAGTAAAGGTGTTAAACAGTTAATAATAAAAGATAATAAGATAACGGCTATATCAAATAAATCATCAGTTATACCTTATAACGGTTATGTAATAACACTTCCGAGCGAAAAATTAAACGGTATAAAATCGGGAGAAAAGATAGAAGTTAATTACCGTTTAACCCGATTATCGGGAGATGTTAATCATATAATAAGCGGCGGACCGTATTTAATGAAAGCGGGAAAAATATATATAGATACTGCTCCCGAAAAGTTAACCGCAATAACGGGAAGAAACCCAAGAACCGCGGTAGGTTATACAAAAAATAACGTAATGATAATTGTTACGGTTGAGGGCAGAAAAGAGGGTTCAAGCGGAGTAACCTTAACCGAACTTGCAAAGATAATGTCCGATTTAGGCTGTTATGAAGCAATAAACCTTGACGGCGGAAGTTCCACGGTTATGTATGCGGGTGGAAGCGTGATGAGCGGAAGCAATATAAAAACTTCCGCAATGATAAGCAACGCATTAACCGTAAGAATTAATAAAAATAGTTAGCTTCCTTAAATCGTCTGTATTCGGATAATTTGGCGTAGAAATCAGGCCACCAAACTCTAATGAGACCGTCAATAATTCCAACGTCATCGTAATAAGGAGTTTCGCCTTGAGGATTAATATATCTTGAATTAAAGGTAGATTGCATCATAGGAGTCATAGCAGTACCTCTTAAGGCTATACGAGTACTTTCGAGTTTTAAAGTGTTAATACGCTGAGTCGGAGAGCCTTTTTGAATAACGTGAAACAAGTCCATTTCAAGTCTTTCAAGTCTGTCAATCGTGTTTTCATTAGGAAAGGCGTTGGAGTAAATGCGCTTTTCAATATTATCAAGTGCTTTAAATTGCTGCGGAGTAAGATTAACCAATCTCGGATTATCGGCAGTATTTTCAATATCAAGAGCAAAAGCACTTAACGGCATAAAAATAATAATAAACATCCACAGACATAATTTTTTTGGCAAATAGCCCATAACACACTTCCCGTAAACTAAATAAAACCAAGATATTATTATCCAGTTTACGGGATTTTCGGTTTAGTTAAATTAGAAAAAAGTGTTAAACTGCTGTCTGATTTTTTATGGGATAAAAATAATAAATTATTCTATAACTATTGAATTTCTTGAACCTTCTTCAACCTCAATAACAATTTCACCTGATTTATTAGTTGAAACCACAAAAGCAACGGCACTGATAAACCCTTGTTTTTGATAATATTTCATAACTTCTTTTCTTATATCGGCAATATTTTGTTCATTCATAGGTTGAGATATTTTGTATTCAACAAGGTTAGCAAGCTGTTCCGAGGATATATTTTTATTGTTAACAAATTTAATTGAACTGATATTAACAGCGGGAGAGTACTCTTTTTCTTCTGTTTCATTAGATTTTTTAATAATAGCGTTTCTATCTTGTGCTCTAGACTTAACTTCATGAATTCTCAAATCCTGCATGTAGCTTTTATTAATAGCCCCGGGGTCCATTCCGCCCAAAGCGGCAAAAGCATAATTAGCTGATGTAAAAATTAACAAAAATAAAATCAAATTTTTCATAAACCACCTCACATCTTCTTTTTATTATTATAACACATGATAAAATATTAACATTCGGTACTCCAAATGACTTATTTTAATTGAAAGAAATATATTTGTGATATAATCTAACAGTAAAGATGTAAAAAAGGGCATGTGTAGAATAATTAGAAAAGGTGACATACAATGACTGTAACAGTAGAAAAATTAGAGAACAATCAAGTAAAGTTAAACATTGAAATAGAACCGTCGGTAACGAACTGGGAATATGACAAAGCATGTAAAAGACTTGCTCAAAGGGTAAATGTACCGGGCTTTAGGCAGGGAAAAGCACCCAAAAATATATTGGAAAAATATGTAGGAATAGCAGCACTTCAAAAGGAAGTTTTAGACAGCCTGCTTCCGACTATATTTCAAAATACAATAAATGAGAATAATTTTGAATTGATAACTGCGCCAAATGTAGAGTCTTATGAATTTGCAGATGATAATTCATTAAAAGTAACAGCAATGTTTGAATTAAGACCTGAAGTTAATTTAGGTGAATATAAAGGCATAGAAGCAGATGTTGAAGAATTTAAAAATCCCGATGATGTAGTGGAAAAAGAATTAAAAATTCTGCAGGAAAGATTTGCTTCTTTAAAAGACATAACGGACAGAAAAACAACAAATACTGATTTGGTAATGATAGACTTTGACGGTTATGTAGACGGAGAAGAAATAAAAGGCGGAAGCGCAAAAAATTATATGCTTGATTTAGGGCATTCAAACTTTATCCCCGGATTTGCCGAACAGCTTGTTGATAAAAGTTTAAATGAAGAATTTAAAATAAACGTAAAATTCCCCGATGAATATCACGACGAAAAATTAAAAGGGAAAGACGCTGAGTTTAATATAAAAATCAACGGAATAAAAGAAAAGGAATTGCCCGAAATAAATGACGATATGGCAAAACGAGTTAACCCGTCACTTTTAACTTTAGACGCATTAAAGGAAGATATACAAAAGTATGCCGATAATAATGCAAAAGCGGAAAATGAAAAAAGAGCCGCCAATAAAATATATGAGATTTTGCTTGAAAAAACAAATATAGATATCCAAGAAACAATGATAAATCGTGAAATACAGGCATTAATGGGTGAATTTAAACAAAGAGTTAATATGCAGGGCGGAAATTTTGATGAAATGCTTGAAAAAGAAGGACATCAAAAGATATATGACCAATTAAAAGAAGAAGCCGTAAAAAGAATAAAAACATCGCTGATAGTAGGTAAAATTGCACAGGAAGAAAAAGTAAGCGTAACGCAGGAAGATATACAAAATAAAATTGCGCAAATGGCTCAAATATACAGAACAACAACAGAAAATATTGTTTCGGAAATACAAAAAAATATGAACATATTACAATCATTAAATCAGCAGGTAATAAGCGAAAAGGTAACGAAAATTCTGCTTGACAATGCTAAAATAAATTATACTAATAAATAGGTTAGAAAGGGAAAAATATGAGTTTTGTACCCGTAGTAATAGAACAATCATCAAGAGGTGAAAGGTCATTTGACATATTTTCAAGATTATTAAGAGAAAGAATAATCTTTTTAGGCACGCCGATTGATGATATGGTAGCAAATTTAATCGTTGCGCAATTGTTGTTATTGGACAGCGAAAATCCGGAAAAAGATATCATGTTATATATTAATTCCCCCGGAGGAAGCGTAACGGCAGGGTTTGCAATATATGATACAATGCAGCATATAAGAGCGGATGTATCAACAATTTGTTTAGGTCAGGCAGCTTCAATGGGAGCATTTTTACTCTCATCGGGAACAAAAGGAAAAAGAATGGCACTGCCTCATTCAAGGGTATTAATCCACCAGCCTTTAGGCGGCGCACAAGGACAGGCAACAGATATAGAAATCCAAGCTGCGGAAATAATAAGAATAAAGAAATCTTTAAATGAAATCCTTGCAAGTAATACAGGGCAATCAATTAAAAAGATTGAAAAAGATACTGACCGTGATTATATAATGACTCCGGAAGAAGCATTAGAATACGGTATGATAGATAAAGTAGTAACAGCAAACACAACACCGAAACCAAGTGCGGAGATATAATAAATGGCAGCAATGGATGACAGTCAATTAAAATGTTCATTTTGCGGAAAGACGCAAGAGCAGGTAAAAAAACTTATTGCGGGACCCGATGTATACATTTGCGATGAGTGCGTTGAGTTATGTAATGAAATACTTGACGAGGAGTTTTTGGAAAATAAGGAAAAACCTGAAATAACAGAAACTAAAGAAGCGGACATAACAAAGGTTCCAAAGCCCCATGAAATAAAAGCATACTTGGATGAGTATATAATAGGGCAGGACGACGCAAAAAAGGTATTATCCGTTGCTGTTTATAATCATTATAAACGAATTGCGCATAATGAAACTGCGGATGAAAAACAGGTTGAAATCCAAAAAAGCAATATATTATTGGTAGGTCCGACCGGAAGCGGAAAGACGCTTTTAGCGCAAACTTTAGCAAAAATGCTGGATGTTCCTTTCGCAATAGCAGACGCAACAACATTAACGGAAGCAGGTTATGTTGGTGATGATGTTGAAAACATATTATTAAGACTGTATCAAAATGCTGATTTTGACGCAAAAAAAGCGGAACGAGGCATTATATATATAGATGAAATTGATAAAATTTCAAGAAAGTCCGAAAATACAAGTATAACAAGAGATGTATCGGGCGAGGGTGTACAGCAGGCTCTGTTAAAAATGATAGAGGGAACTGTGGCAAATGTACCACCGCAAGGCGGAAGAAAACATCCTCATCAGGAATTTATACAAATAAATACGGCAAATATACTGTTCATAGTGGGCGGAGCATTTGTCGGACTTGATAAAATAGTAGAACGACGTGCAGGAAACGGAACTTCCATAGGTTTTGGAGCTGAGGCGCCGAAAACGCAGGCCGAAAAAGAAATGGAAGAAGCTAAAATGTTAAAGAAACTCCAGCCTGAGGATTTGTTAAAATTCGGATTAATTCCCGAATTTATAGGCAGAGTTCCTGTTTATGCCGTTTTAGACCCGCTTGAAGAATCTACTTTAAAAAATATATTAACTCAGCCGAAGAATGCGCTGTTAAAGCAGTATCAATGCTTGTTGAATATGGACGGAGTAGAATTAAAATTTGAACCCGAAGCTGTTGATTTAATTGCGCAGGAAGCAATAAAGCGCAAGACGGGCGCAAGGGCATTAAGGTCAATAGTGGAAGAAATTATGATGGATATAATGTATGCTCTGCCGTCGCAGGAAAATGTAAAAGAATTTGTTGTAACTGCTGAAATGGTTAAAAAGAAAGAGGAGGGAACGGCTGAGCTGATAAAACTTCCTCAAAAAGAAAATCACCAAGAGTTAAGTTTATGCCCGAAAATAAAAAAAGATGAAGAAATTGCATAAAAAAAAGACCTCAATTATTGAGGTCTTTTTTATTGGCAAATATGTATTTTGTAATAAATTAAAAATATGAAGCATACAGATAATGTAAAATTTTTTTGTATTATAGAACATATAGACCACGGCAAATCAACGCTTACGGACAGATAATATCATATTTTTTTATAATTTTGTGTTAAAATAAAATAGTCAAAATGTTGTCATGACGGTGGGGGGGGGTATTAGAAGATGAAAAGTCTTATATTGCAATGTTTTTATGATAATGAATATATGAAAACATTGACGTGGCTTAAAAAATCTCTAAAAGTGTTTTTTGGAGATTTGGTATGATAATTACAAAACAAAAAATTGAGGGGGTTTATTTATTAAAGCCCGAAAAAGTTATTGATAACAGAGGCTTTTTTGCGCGTCAGTTCTGCAAAAAAGAGCTTGAAAATTTTGGATTGGATTTTGATATAAAACAATGTAATATTTCCTCAAATTATAAAAAGGGAGTATTAAGGGGAATGCATTATCAAAAAGAACCTTATCCCGAAATAAAGATTGTAAGCTGTTTTAGGGGAGCTGTTTATGATGTAGTTTTAGATTTAAGGAAAAACAGCCCCACATATTTAAAATGGGATGCTTTGGAACTGACGGAGGAAAATGCTTATTCCGTTTATATTCCTTCAGGCGTTGCCCATGGGTTTCAAACTATTGCCGATAATACATTTTTATTTTATCAATTAGGTGAATTTTTTATGAAAGATTATTATTCGGGAGTCCGATGGAATGACCCTAAATTTAATATAATTTGGCCCGAGTGTAAAAACCGGATAATAAACGAAAGAGATAAGAATTATGAACTATGGAAATAAAAAAGTTATTCTTACCGGCGCAACGGGATTAATCGGAAAAGAAACAATTAAACCTCTTTTGGATTATGGTTTTGAAGTTTTTGCAATAGCAAGAAATTATTCACCATTATTAAATAAAGTTAATTTTTTACAAGGCAATCTTTTTGATAAAGATTTTGTTCAAAATTCTTTTGAAAAAATAAAACCATCATATCTTCTTAATCTTGCGTGGTGTACGACGGGAGATTATTTAAGTTCCGAAAATAATTATGATTATCTTCAAGCAGGAATAAATCTTTTAAAATGTTTCAAAGAAAACGGCGGGAAACGAGCAATATATGCAGGGACTTGTTTTGAATATAAATTTAAAGATACTCCATTATCTGAAGATGATGAGCTTGATTGTGAAAAAAACGATTATACATTCTGTAAAAATAAACTTAGAGAAATAGCGCAGTATTATTGCGCAAAAAATGAAATCAGCTTTGGCTGGGGAAGAATTTTCTACGTTTTTGGAAAAGATGAAGATAAATCAAGGCTTTTCGGCATGGTACAAAATAATCTTTTAAACAATATATCCATAAATGTGAAAACAGGGCAATTATTAAGGGATTATATGTATTCTAAAGATATCGGAGCCGCATTTATAGAATTTTTAAAATCTGATGTTGAAGGATGCGTCAATATATGCAGCGGAGAAACTATCAACATAGAAGATTTTGTCCTTAAAGCCGCCAAATTAAAAGGCAGTGAAAATTTAATAAATATTGAATATCAAAAATCATCTCAGCCAAAAATAATAGCGGGCTCTGATAAAAAATTAAAAGAAAATGTTAAATATTCACTAAAATATGGGATAGATTCGGCGCTGGAGGATATTTTAAATGGAAAATAAAAAACAAATTGCTATTTTTGTTTGTTATCATAAAGAGTCTGAAATTTTTGCAAATGAAATTTATAAACCCATACAAACAGGATGTACTTTAAATGAAGAAATGGAAGGTTTATTGCATGATAATACCGGCGATAATATTTCAATAAAAAATCGAAATTATGGCGAATTAACAGCCGTGTATTGGGTTTGGAAAAATTATCTAAAAGAAAACCCGAATACGGATTATATTGGTTTTTGCCACTATCGCAGATTTTTTGATTTTGCTGATAAAAAAGAGAATTTTTTCTGCTTTAAACTTGAAGATTATAATGTTTTTAAAGATAAAATTTGGCCGAATAATACACCTGATAAAATTGAAAAATATATTAAAAATTATGATGTAATTGTTCCTGCAGCTACAACTTTTGATAATAAATCAGTTATAGGTCAATTCCTTGAAGCACATCCTCAAGAAATACATATAGTTATGGATAAATTTATAGAAATTGTAAAAAAAGATTATCCCGATTATGCAAAAGTTATGGATGATTTTCTTAAAAATAATAAAATGTATATATGTCTTAATTATGTTATGAAAAAAGAATTATTTGAAGAATGGTGTAAATGGCTGTTTGACATTCTATTTAAAATAGAATCCGAAACGGATTACAGCCAATATATCGATTATAATGCGATAAGGGCTCCTGCATTTGTTGCGGAAAGATTTTTTAATGTTTGGCTGAAATATCAAACAGAAAATAAACATTTAAAAGTTAAAGAAACACCAAATTATTTTTTGGATTATTTAAATACCAAAACATATCCTTTTTTGATTGGTAAATTGACAATAAATAAATACAAAACAATCATAAACTTGTTTGGTATAAAAATAACAATAGCAAATACAAAAAAGTAAATATTGGCAAACTATGTATTCTGTAATAAACTAAAAATATGAAATATATAGATAATGTAAGAAATTTTTGTATTATAGCGCATATAGACCACGGCAAATCAACGCTTGCCGATAGACTCCTTGAGAAAACAGGCACGATAGCGGAGCGTGATATGCAGGACCAACTGCTTGATTCTATGGATATAGAGCGTGAACGCGGTATTACAATAAAGCTCAACGCGGCAAGAATGAACTATAAAGCAAAAAACGGCAAGGAGTATGAATTAAATTTAATAGATACCCCGGGGCACGTTGATTTTTCTTACGAAGTATCAAGATCATTAGCAGCGTGCGAGGGCGCATTATTAATCGTAGACGCGACGCAAGGTGTAGAAGCGCAGACTCTTTCCAATGTTTATCTGGCAGTAGAGCAAAATCTTGAAATTATCCCCGTAATAAATAAAATAGACCTTCCCTCGGCGGATGTTGAGCGAGTAAGAGAGGAAATAGAAGAAGTTTTAGGGATAGACGCTTCAATGGCAATTCCTGTCAGTGCAAAAGAGGGAACGGGAATAGAAGAAGTTTTGGAAGCAATAGTGGATTTTGTGCCTCCGCCTGTTGATACGTCGGATAAACCCTTAAGGGCGCTTGTCTTTGATAGTGCTTATGACCAATATTTAGGCACTTTGTGCTTTTTTAAAGTCGTTGACGGAAATATAAAACTGGGTGATAAAATTAAATTTATGGCGTCGGGTAAAGAGTATGAAATAACCGAGCTTGGCTATTTAAACCCTAACAGAGTTCCCGTAAAAGAGTTGAAAACAGGCGATGTAGGTTATATGGGCTGCTCTATAAAAGAAATAACAAGGTTTGTGGGCGATACAATTACCCACGTTGAAAATGGAGCAATTGAACCGCTTGCAGGATATAAAGAAGCTCTGCCTATGGTATTTTCGGGGCTTTATCCCGTTGATAACGACCAGTATCAAGATTTAAAAGAAGCGCTTGAAAAATTAAAATTAAATGACTCAAGTATAACTTTTGAACCCGAAACATCATCCGCTTTAGGATTTGGCTTCAGGTGCGGTTTTTTAGGTATGCTTCACATGGAAATAGCGCAGGAGCGTTTAGAGCGTGAGTATAATTTAACGCTTGTAACAACGGCGCCGAGCGTAATATACAGAGTTCATAAAACAAACGGCGAAGTAATCGAAATTGATAACCCCGCAAATCTTCCCGACGCACAATATAGAGAATATATAGAAGAACCTTACGTAAAGGTAACAATAATAACGCCGAATGAATATGTCGGATTATTAATGGAACTGGCGCAATCAAAGCGCGGTATTTTCCATAACATGACATATTTGGATAAAATAAGAGTATCACTTCATTATGAAATCCCGTTAAGTGAAATAATTACGGACTTTTACGACCAATTAAAATCCCGTTCTAAAGGTTATGCAAGCATGGATTATGAATTCAGCGATTATAAGCGTTCGGATTTAGTAAAGCTGGATATACTTCTTGCGGGTGAAGTAGTTGACGCTTTAAGTGCTATTGTACATAAAGATAATGCTTTTTATGTGGGACAGAAACTGACAAGCAAGTTAAAAGACATAATACCGCGTCAATTGTTTGAAGTAGCAATACAAGCTGCAATAGGCGGCAGAATAATAGCAAGAACCAACATAAAAGCATTAAGAAAAAGCGTACTGGATAAATGTTACGGAGGGGATATAACCCGTAAAAGAAAACTGCTTGAAAAACAAAAACGCGGTAAAAAGCGCATGAAAGCAGTAGGCAGGGTAGAAGTACCACAGGAGGCATTTATGGCGGTATTAAGTTTAAATGATGATTAGGAGGTAAAATTTGGCTCTTGATACGGCACTTGTAATGATTTTAGCAGGAGGAGAGGGTAAAAGGCTTTATCCTTTGACCCGCGACAGAGCAAAACCTGCCGTTCCGTTCGGCGGCAGATACAGAATTATTGATTTTGTTATAAATAATTTTATAAATTCGGGGTTTTACAAAATAAAAATTCTGACTCAATACAAATCAGACTCTTTAAACCAGCATATAGCAAGAAGCTGGCCCGTATCTCCGATTTTAGGTCAATATATAGATTTAGTACCCGCACAGATGAGGACGGACGGAAGTTGGTATCAGGGAACGGCGGATGCGGTTTATCAAAATTTAACTCATATTAATGATGAAAACCCAAAGCATGTATGCGTTTTTGGTGGCGACCATATTTACAGAATGGATGTATCTCAAATGATGAGATATCACAAAAAACAAAATGCACAGTTAACAATATCCGCTATACCTATTCCGATATCAGAGGCGAGTGAGTTCGGGATTATAGAAGTAGATGATGATTGGCGCTTAACAGGGTTTCAGGAAAAACCCAAAACTCCGCCAAAACCTATGCCCCAAAGACCCGATATGTGCTTAGCTTCTATGGGAAATTATATTTTTGAAACGGTTGACCTTGTTGAAGAGGTAACTCAAGACGCAAATAATCCTAATTCAAGTCATGATTTTGGCAAAAATATTATCCCGAAAATGTTAAATGACGGTAAAAGGATTTATGTATACGATTTTTCGCAAAATGAATTTACCGGCATGACAGATTCAGAGCGCGGATACTGGCGCGATGTAGGAAGCATAGACAGCTATTGGCAGGCGAATATGGATTTACTCGAGTATGAAACGGAATTAAATTTATACTCAACCGATTGGCCTTTAAGAACATATAATTACAATTTCCCTCCCGCAAAATTTATCTGGGAAGAGGGAGATAGAGTAGGTATGGCAACAAATTCGCTTGTATCTGAGGGCTGCATTATATCAGGCGGAAGCATATCAAGATGTATATTATCGCCAAAAGTAAGAATAAACAGTTATTCCAACGTAACTGATTCTATATTAATGGAAAATGTAAATGTGGGCAGATATTCCGAAATCAGAAAAGCAATTATTGATAAAAATGTAGATATCCCACCATATACAAAAATCGGTATAAATCCTGAAGAAGACAGAGCAAGAGGATTTTTAATATCAAACGGCGGAGTAACGGTAGTACCGAAAGGAGCAAAATTATGAAAAAGAAATTTTTTATAGGTTTATTTATACTTGCGATTGCAGGGTTAGGGGTATATGCACATCTTGCTTTAAATCATAAAACTTCAGAATGCACAAAACAAAGTAACTTACAGGCTCCGATAGAAATCCCTGCAACGGGAATAAAGCAGGTAAGCGGAGATTTACAAATAAAAAAACCTGCTGCAATAATGTTTTACGTTGACTGGTGTACATATTGCAAAAGATTTATGCCGATATTTGGCGAAGCAGCAGCAAAATATAATAAAAAATTTGATTTTCTTGTTGTAAATTGTGAACATCCCGAAAATGAACAACTTGTAAAGGAGCATAATATAGCAGGGTTTCCGTCAATATTTATAAATGATAAAGATTTGGATTTTGAATATCAGGTAAGTTATGCTTCAACAGTGGATGTGCAAAGTTTCGGAAAAGAACTTGAAAAGCATTTAAAATTAAGGTCAAAATTAAAAAAATAAATATTAATTTTGTTGACAAATAAGATTTAGGCAGGTACAATAGTCCATATTCGGACTATAAATTTTAATACCGAAACGGGGATTTATGAATAAGCTGAAACTGAAAGAATTATCGGAAAAATTATTTAAATTCCATGTTGAAATATCGGGAGTTTATAATGAGTATGCAAAATCCTGCGGGCTTACTTATGCCTGCTTAAAAGTTTTGGCAATAATATTGGAAACCGAGAATTGTACACAAAAAACAATAACCCAATATACCTATTTACCCAAACAAACGGTAAATGCAATAATAAAGAGTTTAATTAAGCAAAATATAATTGAACCGTTAATTGAATCTGATAAAGATAAAAGAAATAAAGTTATAAACTTTACCAAAGAGGGTAAAAAATTTGCTAATAACGTGGTAGAAAAAGCAAAAGAAATTGAATACAGAGCACTTGACAGCTTAGGTGAAGAAAAAACCGAGGCTTTTATTGCCGCTTTAAGTACATTTAAAGATAATTTAAAGATAATATAAGAGGAAATAAAATGAGATATTTGAAAAACAAAAAACTGCAATGGATAATATTTTTAATAGTATTGATAATAGTTCCGATATTGTATCATCAAGTAATGGGGACAATAGCGGGAATAATGCAGCAAAAAGCAATGAGCGCGCCTAAAGCTGTTCAAACAATGAAACCTGTTGTTCAGGAAATATATTCCGAGTCCGAATCCGCAGGCAGAATAGAAGCAAAATATTCCGTTGATGTAATTGCGAGAATAAACGGCTGGCTTCAAAAAAGGTTTTTTGATGAGGGCGCTAAAATAGCAAAAGGGCAAACACTGTTTTTAATAGAACCCGATCAGTATCAAATAGCAGTTAATAATGCGGCAGCTAATGTAAGACAAAGTCAAGCGTCATATACAAACGCTGAAAAAGAGCTTACAAGAGCTAAAGAGCTTGTAAAACAAGATTATGTAAGTAAATCCTACTATGATGAGGCTTTAGCAACCCGCGACAGAACAAGAGCAGCACTTGACGCGGCAAAAGCTCAATTGGCTGACGCAAGATTAAATTTAAGCTATACAAAAATAACATCTCCAATTGACGGTAAAATAGGTAAAATTATAATAACAGAGGGGAACTTGGTTAATACTCAATCGGGACCTTTGGCAAGAATAGTCAGTATTAAACCGATTTATGTTTATTTTAATTTAAAAAGCAGTGAGTTTTTAAAATTCAGAAAAATTGATTCTTCTGCTGATTTCAGTAATATGAATGTAACAATTCAGCTTGCGGACGGCAGTACATACTCAGAAAACGGAAAAATTGAGTTCGTTGATAATGAAGTTAATGAAACAACAGGTACAATAAGTTTAAGGGCAACATTTGAAAATGCGGATGAACTTTTAGTCCCCGGTGACTTTGTAAAAGTAATAGTAAAATCCGCAAAGCCAAGAACCGTTACGCTTGTTCCGCAGTCGGCAGCTTTAAATGATGCTCAAGGCTATTATGTTTGGGGTATAGATAGTGAAAGTAAAGCAGTCAGAAAAGATATAAAAGTAAGTGAAGAAATAAATAAAAATTGGGTGGTAGATGAAGGCTTAACTCCTGATGATATTATTGTTGCAAAAGGAATACAAAGTATCAGAATGCCGGGGCAAAAAGTTAATGCAACACCTTTAGAAGATGAAACACAAGCACAAACAGAGGCAAAATAGCAGGAAAAGAAAATGGAAGATAATAAAAAGAAAAATAATTTATATTTCTTTATAACCAAGCCGAGATTTGCAATGGTTATATCAATATTTATAACTTTGGTAGGTATAGTATCAATGTTCGGACTTCAATTGGAAAAGTATCCGAATATTACTCCGCCGCAGGTTGTTGTATCGGCGTCATACCCGGGGGCAAGTGCTGCGGTTATTGAATCTTCCGTTGCTTCTATATTGGAATCTCAAATTAACGGTGTTGAAAATATGATATATATGTCCTCAACCTGTTATGATGAAACTTATCAATTAAATATATATTTTAAAGTAGGAACAAATAAAGATATAAACCTTGTAAACGTACAAAACAGAATATCACAGGTAGAGGCGCTTCTGCCTGAAGATGTTAAGCGTTTGGGGGTAACGGCTACAAACCGTGTGGCTGGTGCAGGCGCCTGCATTTTGGATTTGGTGTCTAATGACGGTTCTTGGAGCCAGCTGGATTTAACAAATTACGGCAATATTTATATTAAAGATGAAATAAAACGTCTGGACGGTGTCGGTGATGTAAACGTATTCGGTTCGGGCGATTACAGTATGAGAATATGGCTTGATCCTCAAAAAATGGCGAACTTAAATGTATCGGTCAGCGAAATTCAAGCCGCGGTTCAGACTCAAAACGTACAGGTTTCTTCGGGCGCATTGGGTGCTTTGCCTAGTAAATCCAACCAAACATTAAGAATGACCTTAATGACTAAAGGACGTTTAATAGAACCCGAAGAATTTGAAAATATTATAATCCGTTCAAATACTGACGGTTCAAGTATAAGAATTAAAGACGTTGCAAGGGTTGAATTAGGTGCTTACAGTTACGATAAGTTAGGTTTAATCGGCGGTAAACCCGTTGCGGTTATTCAGGTTGTACCTCTCCCCGGTGCTAATACGATAAGTATTGTAAACCTTGTTAATAAAAAAGTAGCGGAAATTAATAAGACACTGCCCGAGTCGTTAGAGATTAAAATGATGCACGATGACTCAAAATTCATTCGTGAATCTATGAAAGAAGTTGTATTTACGATTTTAATGACATCGTTAATCGTTATTTTGGTTATATTCGTATTCTTAGGTGATTGGAGAGCAACCTTAGTACCTTGTGTAACAATCCCCGTATCGTTGATAGGTACTTTTGCAGCCTTGCCTGTGTTTGGAATGTCAATAAACCTGTTGACATTGTTTGCCATGGTACTGGCGGTCGCGGTTGTTGTCGATGACGCTATTGTTGTTATAGAAAACGTAAAAAGGCACTTAGAGGACGGTAAAACTCCTATTGAAGCTACACAGCTTACAATGCAGGAGGTTGGCGGTGCTTTGGTTGCTATGGCAATGGTACTTATGGCGGTATTCGTTCCCGTTTCATTTATTTCGGGATTGTCGGGGTTAATGTACAGACAGTTTGCTGTTTGTATTGCAGTATCAATTGCACTATCCGCAATATGCGCGTTAACTCTTTCGCCCGCTATGTGTTCTATAATCTTAAGACCTGAAGATCCGAACAGAAAACCATCAAATGCTTTTACGGCTTTTATTAAAAAAGTATTCACCGCTTTTGATGAAAGATTTGATAAAGCTACACACTGGTATTTGGATGTTGTTAAAAAGTTTGTATATAACAGAAAATTAACAATATGTTTGTATGTTGGTTTTCTGGCTTTAATGGGATTATTATTTAAAATTATTCCGACGGGATTTATCCCCGATGAGGACCAAGCGGTAGTTATGGCTCAAATAGTATTGCCCCCGGGGTCTGCGTTAAATAAAACACAAGATGTATTATTAAAATTAACCGAAGAAGTTAAACAAATAGACGGAGTTGTTCCCGAAAGAATTATTACATTCGCGGGCTTAGGACCTACGAACCAAGCATTCTGCATAGTTCCTTTAAAAGAATGGAATGAAAGAAAGGTATACCCTTGGGATTGGGTAATAAGAAAAATTCAAGGAAAACCTACCGATTTGTCGCATAACGGTATATTAAAAGAATTAAGAGCGCGTGCAGCAAAGATAAATGAAGCGTCAATAGCTGCGTTCTCGCCTCCTGCAATATCAGGTATGAGTATGTTAGGCGGTTTTGAGTTCCAAATGCTGTCAAAAGGTGAACACTCTTTGCAGGATATTGAAAAATTTGCAAATCAATTAACGTACGCAGCTAACCAAGATAAGGGTTTAAGCAGCGTGTATACAACCTATCAGGCAAATGTTCCGCAATACAGATTAAATATTGATTATGAAAAAGTATTAGCGCAAAATGTTAATATACAAGAACTGTATTCAACATTAGCTTCAACTTTAGGTTCATATTATATAAACGACTTTAATAAGTTAGGACGTGTATTTAAGGTACAAATGCAAGCGGAAGACGATTTCAGAAATAAAGCAACAGATATTGAAAAAATATATGTTAAAAATATGAAAGGTCAAATGGTACCCTTAATGACAATGGTAAGCATTGAGCAAACAGTTGGCGCGGCTTCAATTACAAGGTTTAACCAATATAGAAGCGTTCAGTTCTCAGGTCAAGGTGCTGCGGGCAAGAGCTCGGGTGAAGCAATGAAGTCGATGGAACAGGTTGCAACAAAGACTCTGCCCAAAGATGTAGGTTATGACTGGTCGGGTACTTCATTGCAAGAGCGTGAATCATCAGGACAAACAGGCGTAGTTATCGCATTGGCATTGACTTTCGTATACTTATTCTTAGTTGCACTTTATGAAAGCTGGTCAATACCTGTTGCGGTATTATTAATCGCTCCTGTTGCGGCTTTAGGCGCTTTAATATTCCAAATGATGATAGGTCAATCGTTTGACTTGTATTCTCAAGTTGGTATGATAGCCCTGATAGGTATTGCAGCAAAACAATCCATATTAATTGTTGAATTTGCTAAGGATTTACATGAAAATAAAGGCTTGAGTATAGAAGAAGCGGCAATAGAAGCTGCAAGAATAAGATTTAGAGCTATTATGATGACGGCTTTAGCGTTTGTATTCGGTGTATTACCTATGGTATTTGCAACAGGTGCAGGCGCACAAAGCAGAGTATCAGTCGGTTCAACAGTATTCGGAGGTATGACTGCTGCAGCTACAATCGGTACTATTTTAACTCCTGTTTTCTATGTACTTGTTCAATCATTAGTTGAAAATATGGCAAAAAGGAAAAAACAACAGGCAAATAATTAAATAAGAATAGAGTGGAAAAATGAATAAAAAATTATTTATATTGATGTTTTTATTGTTAAGTGTTCCTGCAATTGCGCAGGAGGTAGAAGTCAGCGATCAGTTAATGTATGAAGAAATTATACAAGAGCTTCCGCCAAGACTTCCCGAAACTGCAGCGCAGACTCAAACGGTTAAAGCAAAAACACCTTTTAAACAAAAGGTAAAAAATATATTTAATAAACGTAAATCGCCTAAAACTCCTAAAATAGAAAGCGCAAAGGATGTAAAGGCAGTAGATCCCGAAAAAGAAGAAATAAAAACAATAAAATCAGTTGAAAAAGAGCAAAAGAAAAAGGCTAAAGAATTAAAAAAAGAACAGAAAAAAGCTGAAAAAGAAGCTAAGAAAACATTAAAAACGGCTCAAAAAAATACACCTGCAACTGTTGAAACAAAAGAACAATCCAATGAAATTGCTGCGGTTGATAAAGGTGAAACGCAAACGGTTTTAACCGATACTGCATATCATGGCAGTGTTAATACAACAAGAATAATGGAAGTGGATGAATGCGTTAAAATTGCACTTGAAAAACACCCTGCAATTCAATCTGCAATGAGTAATGCAGAAATTTATAAAAGCAGAATTGCGCAGGCATGGGCTAATTATTTTCCGACGTTTTCTGCAGGAGTTAGCTATTCAAGAAACGATATGCAAATGTCAAATTTTGCATTTCCCATTCAGCAGTATGATATGTTTTATACTCCTACTCTTTCGGGCAATATGCTGTTATTTGATTTCGGAAAAACAAAAGCGCAGGCGGATTTAGCAAAAAGAACTTATGAATCCGCTAAGTTTAGTTTGGAAAACAGTATTAATACCGTTGTATTTACAGTAAAACAAGCATATTATAATTTACTGTTCGCTCAGCAGCAGGTAAAAGTATATGAAGACACCGTAAAAGATTATACTCTGCATTTAGAGCAGGCAAAAGCATATTATAATATCGGCACAAAGGCAAAAATAGATGTTCTTACCGCGGAACACAATTTAGGACGTGCAAAATTAAGCCTTTTGCAGGCTCAAAACACTTTAAAAATTGCTTATGTCCAATTGAGTAACGCAATGGGTACGCCTGATTATTCCGATTACGATGTAACCGATAACTTAAAAACAACGGTTTATGATATAAACGTGGAAAATGCAGTCAATACTGCGTTTGATACAAGCCCCGAACTGTTAGCCGCGAAAAAGAAAGCCGACGCTTCAGAACTTTTGGTTAGAGCTTCAAAACGTGCGTTTACCCCTAACTTATCGGGTTTCGCTTCATATTCAAGAGGCGGAAAGCAAATGGATACAGACTATGGCTATCAAATCGGAGCGCAGTTAAATTATCAAACCGTTAATTTATTGCAATTAAAAAAACAGGTTGATGAAGCAAAAGCTACTTATAAAAAAGATTTAGCCGATTACGAAAATACCAAACAAAATATATATTTCGAGGTAAAACAGGCTTATTTAAACTTAACAACCGCACAAGAGAGTATCGGGGTTGCCAAATTATCAATGGACCAAGCAAAAGAACAGTATGATCAGGCTTCAGGCAGATACAAAGTAGGTTTGGGCGATGCAATCGAATTAAAAGACGCCGAAACTACATACAGAAACTCACAGCTTGATTATTACAATACTCTTTTAAATTATCATGTATCGGCGGCAAATCTTGAAAAGATAATGGGAGTTCCCCTAAAATCAACCGATACCGATGTTTTATAATTAAAGAACCTGCTTTGAGCAGGTTTTTTAATATTATTTTCTGTTTAAATTTTTATCCATACTGCCGCTTTGTAAACCTTCAAGGTCAAGCGTAATATAGTTAAACCCGATTTTTTTAAATTTTTCAATAATATGGCAAGAGAGTTTTAATAATTTATCAAAATCCTCTTTTGGCACTTCTATTCTTGCAATATCCGCGTGCATACGCACCCTTAGAGCTGAAAATCCGTATTCTTTTAATATATTTTCACCTTGTTTTACCGTTTCAATTTTTTTAGCTTCTAACCTTGTATTATAAGGGAAACGTGTTGCAATACAAGGAACAGCGGGTTTATTATAAAATTCAAGTTCCTGTTCTTTTGCAAAATCTCGTATTTCTTCTTTTGTAATATTGAATTTTGCAAACGGTGAAATAATATCAAGCTCTTTAAGTGCTTTTAATCCCGGGCGGTATGTAGTAAGGTCATTTGCATTTGTTCCGTCAATAATATATTTTATATTGTTTTTTGCGCAAAAATCTTTTAATTCGCTAAAAAGAGCATATTTGCAGTGATAACATCTGTCAGGCGGATTATTTATTATATTCTCGTTATCAAGCGGATTAACCTCTAAAATTGTGTGTTTTACCGAATATTTTTCAGTAAATTTAATTGTATTATTTATTTCATCATCTGTTAAAAATAAGGTTTTAAATGTAACGGCGGTTATATTTAAGTCTTTGCATAAGTATAAAAGCAAAGAAGAGTCGACTCCGCCCGAAAATGCAAGACAGATACCATGTTTTGACATATTAATTAATTCATTTTTTAATTGTTTGAATTTGTTATTCATTAAAAAACCTTTTAATCAAAAAGAAAAACACGTAAAATCGGATTTTTATAATTTCGCTTGCCTGCTCCCGAGCCTGTTTTAATAATAATCATTTCTTGGGGTAATTTTTCACCGCCGTAAAGTGCGGCAGCAATAGCTATACCTGTCGGAGTTACCATTTCACCATCGGTATCCGTTAACTTTAGCGGAATTTTATATTCCTGTGCAATGGCGCATACTGCGGGAACGGGAACATTTAAAGTCCCGTGCTGACATTCTACCGTGCCATGACCTTCCATTAACGTTGAAAAATATACTTTTTGCGGGTTTAAATCATCAAAAAGCACTGCAAAACTAATTATATCAGCAATAGAATCAATTGCTCCGACCTCATGAAAATGGACTTCTGTAATATCTTTGCCATGCACTTTTGCTTCTGCTTGTGCAACAATTTTAAATATTTTCTTTGCCAAATTTTTTGCATTATCCGTCATATCTGCTTTATCAATTATTTTGTTAATATCATCAAGATTTCTGTGTTCATGGTGGTGATGATGTCCCAAATGCTCATGATGAGGCAGAATTACATTAAAATCCGTTGCTTGGATTGTGTTAATACTTACTTTCTTTATTTCATAAGAAAACTCATTATCAAGTTTTAATGAACTTAATGCCTTGTCAAGTTTTGTTTTGTCTGCGCCTAAATCTAACAAAGCACCTACTGACATATCACCTGAAATTCCCGAATTACATTCAAAATATATATTCATTACTTTTTACCTGCTATTTGTCTGTTTATTTGATTTGCGCTGTATCCTGCGTTAAATCCGTTGTCGATATTAACAACGCTAATACCCTCAGCGCAAGAATTGAGCATTGTTAAAAGCGCCGATAATCCTTTAAATGAAGCTCCGTAACCAATAGAAGTCGGTACCGCAATGACGTGAGAAGTTGCCATGCCTGCAATAATTGAAGCTAAAGCCCCCTCCATGCCCGCAACTGCTATTATTACATTTGCTTTGTTTATGTCATCTATTTTATCAAACAGTCTGTGAATGCCCGAAACGCCTATATCATAATACCTTTTAACATTGCTTCCGAAAAATTCGGCAGTTAATGCAGCTTCTTCCGCAACGGGTATGTCACCTGTTCCGCCCGTGCAAACGGCAACTTCGCCGATTTTTTCCGTTTCCTGCAGTGTTAAAGTTAAAATTCGTCCTTTTTCGCTGTATTTAATGTCGGGTAATTTTTCTTTTAAATAATTATACTGTTCAATATTTGCACGGGTTCCAAGTACATTTGTTTTATTATCTTTAAATGTTTGAAAAATTTTTAAAAGCTGTTCGTTGGTTTTGCACTCGCAAAATACTGCTTCAGAATACCCGCGCCTTTTAGTGCGTTCCATATCAAGTTTTGCAAAATCAAGCTCAATATATTTTTTATTATTCTCCATAAAATTATTTTACCTCATAATAACAGAAATCAGTCAAGATTTATTATTATCACGTTCAAACTGTTTTTTTGTTGCAATCCTGTTTAATAGCGCAACAGCAGCTCCTATTGCCATTGTGTTTATTAAGAATGTTAATCCGTAAGAGAAATTTTTGCTTTTCAAATACTGTTTTTGCAATTTGCTCGGGAGTTTTAATATATCATCATAAGATTTTATTATTCCGTTTTCAATGATTTTAGTATTAAATAACTTATCAAAGCCTTTATAGATTGGTTTTTCAATTAATTTTTCTCCAAAGAACAGTAAAGGTACGGTAACAGAAAATCTTCTTGCGTTTTCTTTTCTTTCATATTTATCTCTTGAAGCATAAAAATAACTTGCAATACTGACGGGATAAATAAAAGCTCCATAGTGAGCAAGTTTTAAATCATTGGTTTTAGTAAAATCAAAATGTTTAATAACGGCAGTTATTGCAGGTTCTAATTTTTTATATACATTGTCATTTTTAGCTGCCGTTAAAATGCCTGCTGTTAAAGCAAGTCCGCCCATTGCATTTAACATTAATTTCTTTATTAAAGATTTGGCTTTATTTTTTCCGTCTTTTTCCTGTTCTTTTTTATCTTTTAGTCCTACGACCTCCGTAAATTCTTCTTTTCCGCTTTGGCTTGAAGTCAGAAAATTTCTGACAGGTGCTATTGCAAAAACTAACGGCAATATAACACTAAAAACGGAAGCTATTTTGCCAAATTTAGCTAATTTAATATTTTTTAATTGTTCATTTGAAACGGATTGTATTTCCTCAATCGGCATAGATATTAATCTTGAACCTGTTTTATATTTATTTTTAAAAAATTCATTTGTTATTTTAGCTGCCCCGGGTGCTGAAAAATAAAAAAGTGCCGATTCTGCCATTTCCGCAAATGTTATTTCTTTTGCTTCTTCCCTGCTTCTTGAAATTGCAAGTTTCGGAATAAGACAGCCTCCCGTGTCCCTTACAAACATTCCGGCTGATGAACTTGTCTCCATTCCTCTTAGTATTTTTGTTCCGAGTGTTATTCCGTTCATATAATTTATATTAAATGATGATAGTAATTATCAGTCAATATATGGATTATAATTTACTCTTAATATAAAATTTGATAAAATAAAAATATTAAGGAGCCGCTAATTATGAAAAGTACCTATTATAAAACAGTTAATAAAGGTAATAGTTTAAAATCATTTCTAATAGCTATATTGTTGTTTTTTCTTCTTCCTATAATAATTCCCATAATTTATATTGTACTTACATTATTTGGTTCTATCTCAGGCATGTTGCTGGATGATATAATTCCTAATGAACTAAAAGGTCCTCTATGCATCGGTATTATAATTATACTTACATTAATTGCATATATACTTTGGTTTATATTTGGACGTGATAAACATGTTACGCCGATTGTTAGTTTTGAACCGCCTAAGGATACAAACAGCGCTGAATTAGAACTAAATTGTTACGGCTGTGCTTCCGAAAGAGGTGTTAAATCATTAATTTACTATTTGGCAAGTAAAGACTATTTAAGAATTGAAAAATTGAATAATAATTATGTATTAAGAAAATTAAAACCTTATGACGGAAACGATGAAGCGGAAAGAGTGTTCTTTGATGGTATTTTTGGTGATGATGTTGAACTCGTAAATTTAAATAGATTACTTTCTTCAAATTCCTTTTATTTTTTGTGTGTAAATGTACAAACATTACTTAATAACTTGAACAGGGATAATTTTAAAAATAACGGAGCAATAGTTTCTAAAGTTATTATTGTATTAGTATGTGCTTTGGGAATTGGTTTATCTTTATTATATACACTGGCTGATTATTCTTTTAAATTGATATTTTCACCAAATTCTTGGCTGTTTTTATTTACGTTTATTGCAATATGGGCAGCAGTGTATTTTTGCTGTAACTATGGACAAATGCAAGGTTCTGTACAGGTAAGCGGTGCAAGTAAACATACAGTTGAAAATATAAAGAAACATAGAAAAATATATACGTTACTGTTTATGCTTTTTTGGTGTGCAGGCTTTGGCGGAATTCCTTTATTTATTATATTTCAAAGTGAAACAATCAAATTTAATCATCCTACGGAAACAATTTTTGGATTAGTTTGTTTAATAATAAGTTTTATATGTATAGTTAACATGCCTCGGTTAAGCAGAAAAGGACGAGAGCTTAAAGGTTTGGCTATCGGCTTTAAAAGATTTTTAGAGGTAACAGAAAAAAGAAGATTTGATGAGTTAATCGGAGAAAATCCGAATTACGCCAGAGAGGTTTATCCGTATGCTTTTGCTTTAGGAATAACAGACTCATATATTACCGATCTTGATATTCTTGCTGCAAGTCAATCTTATTCAGGTGATTATTTGGATGCTGAAAGTATAAAACAAATTAATAATATATTGAAAAAAAATGGAGTAAATTAATGACTAATATTATAATTGCAGTTGGAATAGTTGTGATTGGTTTATTAATATTTGCATACAATAAGGCAATAGTGCTTAGAAACTATGTGAGAGAAGCCTTTTCAACAATGGATGTATATTTAAAAAAACGCTGGGATTTAATTCCTAATTTAATTGAAATAGTAAAAAGTTACGCAGCTCATGAAAAAGATGTTTTTGAGCAGGTTACGAAGCTCAGAAGTGCCAATTACAGTAAGTTAAAGACTTCACAAAAAATTGACGTAAATGAAAAACTTACCTCAGGAGTAGCAAAAATACTTGCGGTCGCCGAAAATTATCCCGAAATAAAAGCAAATCAAAATTATGCGCTCTTGATGACTCAATTAGCTGACGTTGAAGAAGATATTGCAAATTCCAGAAAGTATTATAACGGCACGGTTAGGGAATTAAATACATATACGGAAACATTCCCGTCTAATATTATTTGTGCTTTATTCGGTGTTAAACGTGCAAAATTATTTGAAATTAATGAAAGTGAAAGAAATAGTATAAAAGTTAATTTCAATTAGAAAATTTAGCAAATAATAATCCGCTTTCAAATAAAAGGTAAGAGGGAATTGCCAGCATTAACTGGCTCACTATGTCAGGCGGTGTCAATATTCCCGCAAGTACTAATAATGCAACCACCACATAAGGTCTTTTTTCAGCAATGGACGAGTATGTTACAATATCTGATTTTATCAGATAAAACGTGATAACGGGAAGCTGAAACATTAACCCGAATGCCAAAGAAAGCCATAACCCAAGGTTTATAACTTCTGATATTCTGAATACCGCTTGGATATTCTCTGCTTGAAAGCTCAAACCGAAATTTATTATTAAAGGCAGTATCATAAATATGCAAAATACAACTCCAGCCGTAAATAAAAAACTTGAAATTAATACTAATGATTTAATAAACTTTTTTTCACCCTCATAAAGTGCGGGCAGGATAAAATTCCAAAGTTGTTTTGCGATATAAGGGAAACAAACTATTACAGACAGTAAAACCGCCATTTTTATTTGAATTATAAATACTTCGGCAGGTGAAAAAAAGTTTAACGTGACTTTATTTCCGCCTAAAAGAATTTTTATAAAATAATTTAACACCTTTGGTGCGAAATAAAACATAAAAGGCAATACTATTGCAACCGAATATAAGCATTTAAGAATAGTTTTTCTCAATGCTTCAAGATGAGAAATCAAACTTTCATCTTTTTCTTCATCGCTCATTATTATATTTCATCGCTCTTAAATTCTGTCGGAGGTTCTTGTGAGTCTTCTATGGCAGTTTTAATTTCATCTGTTTCTTTTTTTATGACATCTTTCGCCTTTTTAAATTCATAAGACGCTCTGCCAAGAGCCCTTGCAAGTTCGGGTATTCTTTTTCCGCCGAATAAGAGCAATATAACAACAATTATTAAAGTAATTTCGGTTATTCCAAGCGACATATTTTTCTCCTTTTAAAAAAGATTATACTCTTTGCTGCTCATTTATTGCAAATATTTCTATTGCGCCTGAAGTGCAAACACTTTTACATTTTCCGCAGCCTATGCATTTTGAAGCATCTATTTTTGCAGGTTCATTTGCTTCCTTTGTTATTGCATTTACGGGACATACATTTATACACATTCCGTTTTTATTGCATTTTTCAGGGTTGATTACAGCCATTGCTATTCTTGTTCTTTGTTTTTCCTCAATCGTAATTTTCTTTATTGCACCCGACGGACATACTTTTGAGCATTCAATGCAGTCATATTTACAGTGTTTTTCTCCTTTTGTATAGTTAATATGTACTGCACCAAAGTCTTTATTTGCTTTTGTTAAGATTTTATTCGGGCATGCGTTTATGCAAAGATTGCAATTTAAGCATTTATTAAACATCCTTTGAGCGTTATCGGCTCCCGGGGGCAGAATAATATTTTTTATCTTTTCTGCGGCGGTTTTGCCTATCTCGATACCTGCTTTTATTGCACCAGCCAAAACAATAAGCGCTGCGCCGAATGTAATTAACTCACGCCTTTTTGGGCTGAACTCCGTATTCTTTATCGGTTTAATTCCGTATTTAATAGCGTTTTTCGGGCATTGATTAAGACATTTAAAACACTTAACGCAAGTTTCGTTATCGACTTTTGCGTTATCAACTTCAATGCAGCCTGCGGGGCAGTTTCTTTCGCACATACCGCAGGATAAACACTCATCCTCATTTATGTAAATTTTCAAAAGTGAGATTTTTGATAACAATCCCAATAAACATCCGACGGGACAAATGTTCGTGCAAAAGTATCTGTTTTTGAACAGGGTTAATACTATTATTGCGATGAGCGCGATTATTCCTATTACTGATAAAGTAAATGCGGAACCAAAATATGTATAAGGTTCTAAATATCTGATTAATAATGCGCTTCCGCCTATCATAGCCCCTATGGTTATTGCTGCTATAAAATATTTAACAGGCAGATTTTTTCTCGGTTCTTCGTTTCCCTCACCTCTAAAGAGAGCTGTAATTTCTTGGATTAAACCCAAAGGGCAGAGCATTGAACAGTAAAATCTGCCGAATAATAACGTTAATAAAAGCATGACTACAAGAGTAACAGCACTAATAACCGAAAAATCAATTATTACTCTTTGAATTAGAGGTGCCATTTGAATATTAAATAATGGCAGGGGATAAAAAACCCCGACAACCGCAAGTATTGCCATTATAAATATTAAAATTGCAATTCCCAAACGTATTTTATATAACATTATGCACTCGCCTTTGCTTTTTCGTATTCTTTTTGAACCTGTGCCAATAAATCAGGTATGGGAAGATTTTGCGGACAGTTTTTATTGCATAATCCGCATTTAATGCAATTATTGGCTTTTTCGCTTTCGCTAAGTGTTTCATAATATACTTTTAGGTGAAACGCACTATTTGTGACTTTGTATTGATTGTATAAAGAAAAAATTGCCGGAATGTTAATTCCTTTTGGGCAGACTTCCGTACAGTATTTGCAGGCAGTACAATTAATTTCACCTTGTGATTGAATAATTTTAGCCATTTCATCAGCAACTTTTATTTCTTCTTCGCTCATAGGAGTAAAGTTTTCAAAGACAGCTATATTTTCTTTCATTTGTTTTAAATTGCTCATGCCTGACAGAACAGTTACTACATTATTTTGGCTTGCAGCCCACCTTAAGCCGAACTCGGCAGGTGTTGCATTTGGGTAGTTTCCTTTTAATTTTGCCATGGCTTTTTCGCTTAAATTAACCAGGCCGCCTCCTCTTAAAGGTTCCATTACCGTGACGGGGATACCCTCAGCTTGAACTATATTATATTGTTCGTGAGCTTTTACAACATCCCAATCCAAATAATTAACCTGCAGCTGCGCAAAATCCCAATTATAATCTTTTACTACCTCTTTTAAAATTTCAGGAGTACCGTGGAAAGAAAATCCAAAATATTTAATTAAACCTTCTTCTTTTAATTTATTGAGTTCTTCGACCATTTTAACATTTCTGTATTGCTCAAAAGTATTGACATTTATATTGTGGCACATATAGAAATCAAAATAATCAACTTGGCATTTCTTTCTTTGCTCGTCGAAAATTTTTCTGACATCGCTTTGTGAATTCATTTTATAAATAGGACTTTTATCGGCAAGGATGAAAGAATTTCTGTCATACCTTTTTAATACTTTGCCGATAGCGGTTTCGGAATTCCCGTCAACGTACATATAAGCTGTATCAAAATAATTAGCACCGTGAGCGAATGCGTATTCCGTCATCTTTTCAAGCTCAACCATATCGATTTTATTGCCATTCATAGGAAGACGCATAAGCCCAAAGCCTAAAAGCGGCACGGTTATATCTTTATATTTTCTTTTTATAACTTGTCCTTGCGCTTTTATTGTTTTATTTTTTCCGCAGCCTGTTGTCATTAAAGCAGTACCGCCAAGAGCAAGAACAGAACTTTTTATAAATTCACGACGTTTCATAATATCTCCTTAATTATTTACAATAATATTTTAATCATTGATAGCTGCTCTAAGTCAATAATTAAACATGTTCAGCGCGCTTGTCGGATTTTATAACGTGAATATTCCTTGTTTCTGACAGCATTTGCCTTGCGGCAGCGAGCTTTTCCTTATTTTCTTTACTGATACTGCCCGATGCAATCAGCCTGTCAACAAAGTTATTGTTAAGTTTAACAGCTTTATGCAATGCGCCTATTTCTTCTAAAACATCTTTTATTTCAACAAAATCATAAGCATAACTTTGTTTTGATTGATATACAAGAGTTTCACCGTTAGGTGAGTGAATGCTCTCACCACCTTTTTCAAAGTAGAGTCTGAAAATTGATTTTAAATCCTGCATTTCAGACTGCATTATCTGTACAGCCTGCTGTATTCTTAAATATCTTTCAAAAAGATAATCAATATTATCAAGCTGCTGGATTTGCCATGCGTATTTTTTTTCGTACAATTTTTTTAACTCGGGATATGCTTTAGCAAGTCCTTCGGTATCTGCCATGGCTCTGTGGCGGGTTGAAAATTCTACGTTAAATTTATTCATTAAACTCTCTAAACCGCAAGATTCAAGCTCGGGGTAAATTTCTTTAAACATCATTTGTGAGTCTATTCTGGTATTGGTAATAGGCTTGCCTGTCTGCCTTAAACTTGCTTCATTTATGAAAGAATAATCAAAAATAGCATTATGAGCTACTATCGGATAATCACCTATAAAATCTAAAATCATAGGCATAACTTGCGCTTCTGTCGGGGCGTCTTTTACATCGTCTTCGGTTATTCCATGGACAGCTATACTTGATTTTCTGATATGCTGCTCGGGGTTAATAAGTGTTTCAAATCTGTCTTTCATTTTGCCGTTTTCAAGCCTTATTGCGGCAAACTCTACCATTTTTTCTTTTGTATAATCTAAACCCGTTGTCTCTACATCTAAAACTATTTCAATACACTTTTTTCTTGGCACTGCCTCAAATCTCCCTATAATTTTATATTAGCATAAAGATTTAGAACGGGCAAAAATAACATATTGACTTAGTTAATAAATATACTTGTTTTATTAATATATCGGTAGTAACATATAAAAAGAATATAAAAAAACAGGTTTATTCCATGGGAAGAATAGTTTTAAACAGAGATAGATGTAAAGCGTGTTATTTATGTGTAGACGCTTGTCCTAAAAAGGTGTTGGGGGCAGATAATCAGGTAAATGCCTTAGGATATTATCCAGTTAAAGTAAATAACGTAGAGGAATGTATAGGCTGCGCTATGTGCGCAAGAGTTTGTCCCGACATTGCAATTGAAAAGGTATACAGATGAAAAGAGAGAAACAGCTTTTAAAAGGAAATTATGCTATTGCTCAGGCCGCTATTGAAGCGGGCTGTCAAAGCTATTTCGGATATCCTATTACACCTCAAAGTGAAATAGGGGAATATTTAAGTACCAAAATGCCTGAGCTTGGCAGGGCTTATGTTGCTGCGGAAAGTGAAGTTGCTGCAATAAATATGGTGCTTGGTGCGGGTTCTACGGGTGTTAAGGCAATGACATCATCTTCCTCTTGTGCAGTAGCACTTATGCAAGAGGGATTATCATTTATAGCAGGTGATGAAATACCGTGTGTGCTGGTTAGTGTTATGCGCGGCGGGCCGGGGTTAGGATATATTTACCCATCGCAAGGCGATTATTACCAAGCAACAAAAGGCGGCGGTAACGGCGATTATAAGATTGTTACTTATGCTCCCGCAAGCGTGCAGGAATGTGTTGACCTTACTTATAAATGTTTTTATGTTTCTCAAAAATACAGAACTCCTGTATGTCTTTTAGCTGACGGAATGATAGGTCAAACTATGGAGCCTGCGGTTATTGGTGAGTATCCTTATGAAGAAATTGATCAATCTGATTGGGCTTTGGATGGGGCTAAGGATAGGGAACCGAGATTTATTGCTTCTATTGAACGTGAGCAGGAATCATTGCGAAAAAGAGTTGTTAAGATTTTTGAAAAATATAATAAAATTTTGGAAAATGAAAATATTTTTGAAAAATATGAAACAGAGGGTGCAAAACTTGTTATTACCGCATTCGGAAGTATCGCAAGAATTGCAAAAGCTGCTGTTAAATTAGCCAGAAAAAACGGACTTAAGGTAGGATTATTCAGACCTGTTATGTTAAATCCGTTCCCCGAAAAACTGGTAGCGGAAATTGCTCAAAAAGTAGACGGTATTTTGGATATTGAACTTAACTGCGGGCAAATGCTTCAAGATATTAAAGCAAGTATCGCAAATTGTGCTTCAACAATACCAGTAAAATTCTACGGCAGACCTGCCGGGGTTATGATGACTGTTGAAGAAATCTATAAACAAATAGAAAATGTATACAAAGAAATAGTAGAGAAAAAATATGGAACAGCTTGTATATAAAAAACCCGATTCAATTAAAGATGATTTTAAAATATCATTTTGTCCGGGGTGTGACCATGGAACAGCGGTAAAACTTGTGGCAGAAGTGCTTGATGAGCTTGGAGTCAGAGAAAAAACCATAGGGATTGCCTCTGTCGGGTGCAGTGTATTTTCTTATGACTTTTTTAATTTGGATATAGTTGAAGCACCGCACGGACGTTCAATGGCAGTCGCAACGGGGGTTAAACGCTCAAAACCCGATAAAATTGTATTTACATATCAAGGTGACGGTGATTTAGCTTCTATCGGTTTGGCTGAAACAATACATGCCATGACAAGGGGCGAAAAAGTTACTGCCATTTGTATAAATAATACTACATACGGAATGACGGGAGGACAGGCAGGACCTACCACTTTAATCGGGCAGGTTACAACCACAACAACAAGCGGAAGAAAAGCAGAGTTGTCCGGGTATCCCTTAAAAATATCGGAAATTCTAAAAGAAGTTGACGGAACTGCTTATGTTGCAAGAGTTACATTGGACAGCCCCGCTGCTATTATGAATGCTAAAAAATGTATTAAAAAGGCATTTGAAGCTCAAATAAAAGGATTAGGAACGGGATTTATAGAAATACTTTCAACATGCCCGACAAACTGGAAAATGACTCCGCAAGAAGCTCATGCAAGGGTTCGCGGTGAGATGTCGGAGGTATTTAAACCCGGAGTATATAAAGATAAAGTCAGTGAGGCGCTATAATGGATTCAAACGTATTAATAGCAGGATTTGGCGGTCAGGGAGTATTATTTATCGGTCAATTATTGGCGGAAGCTGCCATGAACCACGGTTTAAATTGTACATGGACACCTGCATACGGTGCCGAAATGAGAGGCGGAACGGTTAATTGTACCGTTTGTGTTTCTGATGATGAAGTTGCGTGTGCTTATGTTGAAACTCCGCAAAATGTTATTGCACTGAACGGACCGTCTTTTGAAAGATTTGAAAAGAAAATTAAATCGGGCGGAGTAATGATTGTGAATTCCTCACTTGTAAAATCAGCTCCAAGCAGAAATGATATAACATATAAATTTGTTCCGATGACGGATATAGCACATAATTCGGGACATGAAAAAATGGCAAATATAGTTTCATTGGGTGCTTTTTTAAAAGTTTTTCCTTTCATATCCAAGGAAAACATAATAAATGCGATGAAGAAAAAGCTGACAGGCAAAAAGGCTTCAATGCTTGACGGGAATATAAAAGCGCTTGATGAGGGATATGCCGCTGTTAATTAACTAACTTTTCAACAATACCTTTTAAAGCAATTTTTACGTGAGCATAATTTAACCCGCCCTGCATGTAAGCTGCATAAGGTTCTCTAACAGGGCCGTCGGCGGATAGCTCTATTGTAGAGCCCTCTATAAATGAACCTCCTGCCATAATTAATTTATTATCATATCCCGGAACTTCATCGGGTACGGGTGTTAAGTAAGACTCAACAGGCGAGAAACTTTGAAGTGTTTTACAGAACTCAATCAAAGGTTCAGGCGCGCCAAATTTTATTGTTTGAATAATATCCGTTCTAGGCTCACTCGGTTTTGGAGTTGAGATAAAACCTATATCTTCAAATACTTGCGAGGCAAGTATTGCCCCTTTTACTGCTTCGGATACAATTGAGGGTGCCATAAAAAGTCCTTGAAATATTAATCTTAACTGGTTTAGCATAGCTCCGCCCTCTGCACCGATTCCCGGGGCAGTTAACCTATATGCCGCTTGATTAACATATTCTTCTTTTCCCGCTATATATCCGCCTGCTTCTACAATTCCGCCTCCGGGGTTTTTTATAAGCGAACCTGCAATTAAATCCGCACCAACCTCTAAAGGCTCTAATTTTTCGGTAAATTCACCGTAGCAGTTATCTACAAAACAAATACAATCCGGATTTTTGCTTTTTACTATCTCTATCATTTTTTTGATTGTACCTATATTCAATGATTTTCTAAGTGAATACCCTCTTGAGCGCTGTATTAAAACCATTTTTGTTGATTTATCGACTTTGCTTTTAATCCCCTCAAAATCAACATCCATATTATTAATTAAATCAACTTCATCATATAAAACGCCGTGTCCGATTAAAGAAGCTCTTTTATCTCCTCGTTTTCCTATTACTTCTTCCATAGTGTCATAAGGCGCACCTGCAAGCGATATTAATTTTTCGCCATAGCGCAGATTTCCGAATAAACAGCAGGCTAAAGTGTGCGTTCCCGAAACAAAATGATTTCTTACGACAGCTTTTTCCGCTTTAAACACCTGTGCAAATACTTTATCTAAAGCCTCACGTCCCATATCATCATGCCCGTATCCCGACACGCTTGCAAAATGTTCAAGTCCTATTTTATTGTCAATAAAGGCTTTTAGTACTTTTTCCTGATTATATTCTTTTATTTCATCAACCTTATCAAAGTATTGTTTAACTTTAAATTCGGCATTTTGTACTATTTCATTTTTATTCATATTTTTATAAAATCATAAAAAGGGAGTATATTCAACAGATTAATTTTGAATACCCGTCTATACTATGTACTTTTTTTAGTATATTTGAAGTAAAATATTACAGGACTTACAGGATTATATAATGACAGAACTAAAAGACAAAGATGAACAATATAGTGTATTTTTAAAATACAAAGAACAGGATGAATCAAAAAAAAGTAAATTTATAATTACATTAAGATTAGTTTTATTAATTTTTGTTGTGGTAATTTTTACTTATTTTGTGATGTTTTTAATAGATAATTACGAAAATATGGCTTCTATATTTGAAAATCTTATAAATAAAAATACTAATGCTGAAAGATTAAGTAATAAATCGGATTTAACGCCGTCAAAATTCAATTTTAAAATGCTGAGCAGATATCAAAATATACTGTTATTGGGAGTTGATTCAAACGGACCTGATACACTTCCGTTTTCGGGAGTCCGTTCGGATACAATGATTATATTAAGTGTGGATACCCATGGAAATAGTGTAAATGCTATATCAATTCCGCGTGACAGTAAGGTATATTTAGCAGATGAACATGGTGTCCAAAAGATTAATGCTGCTTATGCTCTTGGCGGAATTGATTTAACACGTAAAACAATAGAAGAAACACTGGGTATAAAAATTCATAATTATATAATAGTAAATGCTGAGGGGATAAGAAAACTTATAGATGCAATAGGCGGAGTGCCTATACATATTGATCAAAATATGCATTACAGAGATTATACAGCTAAATTAAACATAAACTTTGATAAAGGTTATCATGTTTTAAACGGTGAAGAAGCAGAGGAATATTTAAGATTTAGAAAAGATATGCTGGGTGATATAGGCAGAGTTCACCGCCAGCAAAAATTTGTAAAAGCGTTAATAGAGCGGATAAAATCTCCCGAGGCATTGAGGAAAATTCCTGACGCTTTAAAAATAGCAAGTTTATACACAAGAACTGATTTGAATTTATATCAAATGTCGCAATATGCCGCATTGGCAAGAGATATAGATATGAATAAGGTAGAATTTGTTATGCTTCCCGGTGGGCCGAATAAAAAAGGAATTATAAGTTATTGGATACTTGACCCCGAAAAAACTCAAAAAGTTATTAACAGATTGATTTACAGAAAAAAAACAGAATTGAGTGAAAATGAAGTTTCTGTCGGTATTATGTATGATAAAACAAAAGAAGTTCAGGCTTTAAATATCAGAGAAGAATTAAAAACTCTCGGATTTGAAGTTAATTGCATGGGCAGATCTACTCAAATACAAGAAGAACAAATAATCGGTTATAACACTCAAGTGCCTAACGATATGGTAAGGTATATGCAAAGAAAAGTGCCTTTAATTTCGCATTTAAAATATGTTCATAATCCCGTTAGAAATTATTGCAATACAAGTGATTTAGTTATAACTTTAAAAGATGATAATTTAATTTGAGCGGAAAATGAAGTATCCGAATTTAGAAAAACTTATTGAAATAATAGAAATATTGCGAAGCGAAAACGGTTGCAAGTGGGACAGAGAGCAGACACATACAACTTTAAGGCGTAATATGCTTGAAGAAGCATACGAGGCTGTTGACGCTATTGATGATAAGGACGCAAATCATTTAAGGGAAGAATTAGGTGATGTGCTTTTGCAGGTTGTTTTGCACTCTCAAATAGCAAAAGAGGCAAATGAGTTTAATCTTGAAGATGTTGCAAAAGGAATATCGGATAAACTTATCCACCGCCACCCGCATGTGTTCGGGAATGTAAAAGTTAATTCTACCGATGAAATTCTTGACAACTGGGAAAAACTTAAAAAAGAGGAAAAACCTCACCGTACTTCAATTATGGACGGAATTTCAAAATCTCAATCCGCATTAATGAGTGCTCAAAAAATAAGTAAAAAAGCAGTTAAAGTTGGTTTTGAATGGCCTAATGAAACTTCTTTATATGATTGTGTTATTTCTGAAATTAAAGAGTTTCAAGATGCAAAAACAGTTGAAGATAAAGAAGATGAACTTGGAGATATTTTGTTTGCGGTTGTAAATTTGGCAAGGTGGAATAAAATTGACGCAGAGCAAGCACTTTTAAGGGCTAATAAAAAATTTATTGCAAGATTTAGAGCAATGGAAGCTGCCGCAAATAAAGAACTTGAACATTTAACCCTTGATGAATGGGACAAACTTTGGAAACAGGCTAAAGTTTTAACTAAAAAAATTTAGTTTGATTTTTTCTTGCTATATAACATTTTTAGAAATAATTTGAGGAACTCTCATATCTAAAGCGTCAGGTAATATATAATCTTGGTTAAGCTCCGTATCACTCACCATTGAAGCTAATGCCAACGCACAGTTAAGTTTTATTTTTGTTGTTATTTTTTTTATATTGTTATTTAAAACACCTTTAAATAATCCCGGGAAAACAAGTGAATTATTTATTTGATTAGGGAAGTCACTTCTGCCCGAAGCGCAAATATAAGCTCCGTATTTTTTTGCTAAATCGGGCATAATTTCAGGGGTCGGGTTAGCCAGAGCAAATACTATCGGTTTTTGCGCCATTGATTTAATCATTTCTTCATCCAAAAGGTTTGGCGCGCTTAAACCTATAAATACATCGGCATTTTTTATCCCCTCTTTTAAACTGCCCTTAAATCCCGAGATGTTTGTATATTGGGAAATTTCATCATGAGCAAAGTTATTTTGAGCTCTACCTTTATATATTGCGCCATCTATATCAAACATAATAATATTTTTAGCGCCGAGCGCAAGAATTAATTTACAAACGGCAATAGCGGCAGCACCTGCCCCCGAAAATACAATTTTTACATCTTCAATTTTTTTACCTGTTAAATGCAGAGCATTTAATAATCCTGCCAATACAACAATGGCTGTTCCGTGCTGGTCATCGTGGAATATCGGAATATCAGCCTTTTCAATTAATGTGTTTTCGATTTTAAAACACTCCGGGGCTTTTATATCTTCTAAATTGACGCCTGAAAAGGAATTTTGTATAAGAAGTATTATTTCAATGACTTCATCAGGATTTTGAGTTTTAAGACATAACGGCATAGCACTAACCGTGCCTAACTCTTGAAATAACACTGCTTTACCCTCCATAACGGGTAAACCTGCAAGTCCGCCGATATTGCCTAACCCTAAAACAGCACTTCCGTCTGATATTATTCCGACGGGTTTTAATGTTTTTTCTTCCGAAAGCTCGGTTTCAATAACTCCGCCTGCCATTTTCCTTAATTGCAATGATTTTTCACTTGTGTTTCCCGTCAATTTATCAAAGCTGAACATAAATAAATTTTTTGATACACACAGAAAAAACTCTTTTAAAGTATTGCAATTTCCTTTTAATACGGGAATATTTACGTTAAAATCAATATTTTTAACATTTTCTTCAATTAAACTTAAATCTATTGCGCCAAAAGATGGCTCTATATTATCAACTACAAGTTTTATTTTTTCTTCACTGCACGTTGAAAGTTCAAACGGGTATGCGTCAATCCCAAGTGATGATTTTAAAAATATTGCGCGCTCAAGTGATTTTTCATAATCAAAAGATAAAACAGCAACGGAATTTTCACGGTTCGTATAATCGTAAGAGGCTTCAGGGTTATCTTTTATTTCAAGACAAGAAGCTGCAACCCCAGGGGTATAAACAATTGCAAGTGCATTTTTGTCGTTAACCTCTACTTTTGAAACAATTTTTATTCCGTTATATTTTGGCATTATTTTCTTACTTTGCTTTCACTTTTGTTTAATAATCTTTTAATGTTTTCCCTGTGCATAATAATGACGTAAATTGCACCTAAGGAAGCAAAGCAAATATAATAAACATTTTGGTCAAACATATTCATAAGTATAGGTGCAAGTGAAATTGCAATAACAGAGCCTAAAGACACATATTTTGAGGTATATGTAATTATTCCCCAAATAGCAGCAATGATTAGTCCGACAGGCCAGCATAATGCCAGCATTGTTCCAACTCCCGTTGCTACTGATTTCCCGCCTGTGAATTTTAAAAATACCGATTTACTGTGACCTATTATTACTGCCGTTGCCGCTAAAACGGGTGTCATTCCCATAAAATCCCAAAAATCAAACCATCTTAGTGCAATAAGGACGGGTATTGCGCCTTTTAATGCGTCCAAAAACATTACGGCAAAAAACCATTTTGTGCCCATTATTCGTTTTACATTTGTTGCTCCTGTTGAGCCTGAACCTGTTTTACGAATGTCTATCCCTTTAAATTTTTTTACTATTAAATATCCTGTTGGGATTGAACCTATAAGATATGAAATTATTATTACAAATAGTGATTTTAATATAACATATATCATTTCTTTTCTCCTTTTTCTCTTGCAGAGATTTTTATCGGACTTCCTTTAAAGCCAAATGCTTCACGCAATTTATTTTCTAAATATTTTATATAGTTATCTTTCAGTAAATCTTCGTTATTGATAAATAAGACAAAATGAGGCGGTGCGGTTTGAACCTGTGTCGCATAAAATAATCTTAACCGTTTTCCTCTTATACTTACGGGCGGATTCATTGATATTGCGTCCATTATTACTTTGTTTAAGATACTTGTGGATACTCTTTTTGTGGTCTGTTCATATACTTCTTTTGTTAATTTGTATATGTTTACAAGCCTTTGCTTTGTTTTTGCACTGATGAATATTTTAGGAACATAGTTTAAAAACGGCATTTCCTGTTCTATTTCTTTTTCAAATTTATTTATTGTTGATGATTGTTTATCTTCAATTAAATCCCATTTATTTATTGCAAGTATTATTCCTTTTCCTGCTTCAACGATAGTGCCTGCAATCTTTTTATCCTGATCGGAAATCCCTTCTGTTGCGTCAATTACCAATACCGCAATGTCGCAGTTTCTTATGGCTCTAATTGAGCGGTCAACCGCAAACTTCTCAACGCCCCAATCTACTTTAGATTTTTTCCTTATTCCTGCCGTATCAACCAATATAAATTCTTCACCCTCGTATTTTACTTTAGAGTCTATTGCATCGCGAGTGGTGCCTGATATATTTGATACAATTACTCTTTCTTTGTTTAAAAGAGCGTTCACTATTGATGATTTGCCGACATTAGGTTTTCCTACAATTGCAATACGTACGTTTTCGGATTTCTCTTCTTCTTCTAAATATGTAAAATCTTTTGTAACGGCGTCTAACAGGTCGCCTACACCGCCCGAGCCGTGAAGTGCCGATATTGCATAAGGTTCACCTATTGCTAAAGCATAAAAATCATTTACATTAAGAAATTTATCGGGGTCATCAAGTTTATTTACCGCAAGAAAAACCTCTTTCCCGCTTTTTCTTAATACATTGGCAATATCATAATCAATAGGGTTTATTCCCTCTCTGCCGTCAACTAAGAATATTATTTTCTCCGCTTCTTCGCATGCTATTTTTGCCTGTGTATAGATGTTAAGCATAATTTCATCTTCATCACCGGGGATTATTCCGCCCGTATCTATAACAGTAAATTCTTTATCCATCCATTCAACATCAAAATAAATTCTGTCGCGGGTAACACCTGCCCTATCATCTACAATAGAGCGTCTTGAACCTAATAATCTGTTAACGAACGTAGATTTTCCTACATTCGGTCTGCCTACTATTGCTACTATCGGTCTGTTCGCCACTTAATTAATCCCGTTAACTGCTTTAGATTTATTTTATTACAAATATTTCGTTTATTCAATTTCAGTGTAATCTTTTAAATAATTTTCCATATAAATTTGTAATTTTTGAAATTTATTTATTTCACTATCGACAATATATTTTTTATCCGAAGAAAAAATAATTACGTTTGTTATATCAATAACGCGCTTATCAAGGTTAAAAAAGGATTTGTAATAAACTTTATCGGAGTAATTTCCTTTAAATACAAGATTATTAACAAAATACGATTTGTATTTAGGAAAATATTTTTTAAAAAATAAATTTTTCGGATTTTGAAAATCGGGGCTTGCACACATATTTGAAACGAATATTCCGCCCTTTTTTAAACATTTTTTTACTGCCGAAAAATATTCATCCGATAAAAACCGTAAATCAATTCCGTCATTATTTGCGACATCCGTTATTATTAAATCGTACTTCTTTTTGCAATTGCGCAGATAAGTTATGCCGTCTTGAAGAATGAAGTTAAATTTATCCGATTGTTTGAAATCAAAATATTTTTCCGCAATATTAACAATATTTTCTTCTAAATCAACGCAGTCAATTTCTTTTAAACTATCAAAAAGGAACTCAATATCATTAATCAATTTACCCGAGCCCATACCGATTACAAGAATTTTCTCCGCTTTCGGGTTTAAAAGGTATGAAATCAAAAAGTAATTAATATAAGGCAGATTACCTTTGTAAAACTGTGTATTAACAGTTCCTGCCTGATAAGTGTCTTTATAATGTAAAAATCGCCCGATTTCGTTTTCAATAACCTT